>JAQTNG010000050.1 GCA_028714015.1 Elusimicrobiota bacterium
CATGTGGCCGGTCAAGGAGGCCGACACCGCGATCTCGGCCGTTTCGAGGTCCCGGATCTCGCCGACCATGATGACGTTCGGGTCCTGGCGCAGGATCGCCCGCAGGCCCTCGGCGAAGCCGAAGCCCGCCTTGGTCTGGATCATGCCCTGGTTGATCCCGGGAATCTTCTTCTCGATCGGGTCCTCGAGCGTGACGATGTTCCGCGACGGCGAGTTGACCAGCTGGAGCAAGGTGTAAAGCGTCGTGGACTTGCCGCTGCCGGTGGGGCCGGTCACGATGAACATGCCCTGAGGGCGGGTGATCACCGCGCGCAGGGCGTCGGTGGTCTTCGCCGCGAGGCCGAGCTCGTCGATGGCCGGGACGGTCGAGTTTCGCGGAATCAGGCGCAGCACGGCCTTGTCGCCGTTCGTCGTCGGAAAGGTGGACAGCCGCAGGTCCACCTCGACGCCTTCCTGCGCGAAGGACATGCGCGCGTCCTCGGGCTTGCTCGTGCCGATGCCGCGCTCCGGATCGAGGCCGCACATCACGCGGATGTGCGAGACCACGCGCAGATTCAAAGCGCTCGGGATCTGGAGCATCTCCTCGAGTATGCCGTCCACGCGAAAGCGGACGCGCAGGGAGCTCTCCAGCGGCTCGAGATGCACGTCGGAGGCGCGCAGCTTCACGGCCTCCTTCAGGATGCGCTGAACCGTGTCGTACACGAGCTTCTCGTCCTCGGGCTTGGCCTTGCCTCCGCCTCCGAACATGCCGCCCTTGGTCGTCTCCTTGGCCTTCTTGACCAGGTCGACGAATTCGGCCTGCAGCGGCAGGCGCTGGGGCTCGCCGCCCCCGGCCGGCGTCTTGACCGGAGGAGGAGGAGGGGGAGGCGGCGCTTCGGCCAGGACGGGATCCGCGGAGTGCATCGCGGGCGGCGCCGCGTCCGGGGCGGTCAGGTCCTGGAAAAGCTGGTTCGGCGGCGCGCCCGCGTCGGGCGCGGCTTGGCCGGGGCGTCCGGGAAGATTCACCTCGATGGGAAGCGAGTCCGGAATGCGGTTGGCGACCTTCGGCCGAAGGTTCTCGAGCAGCCACCGCTCGACGCCCTTGTTCGCGACCGCGTCCACCTTGGCCCAGGTGACGAGCAGGGACTTTTCGCGCAGCGCCAGGAGATCCGGCTCCGCGCGGCGCTCGGCGAGTTTCTCGCGGATGAGGCCCGAGCCCGCGCAGATCGCGGCGGGCTTGTTGCCGCCGAGCCACACCATGTACACGCCTTCGAGATTGTCGAAGTGGGGATCGTTCAGGTTGACGGCGTACAGCTCGCCCCAAACGTCGCCTTCGCAGCGGTTCCAGTAGATCGGCAGAGAAGCCATGCTCATCCTATATAGCCCGTCATCCGGAAAAAGGCAAGCCCCGGGCTAGGACCTTCGGCGGCTGGTTCGGGGCCTTTCGGACCTTCACGCGCGACGCCTCCGGACGCATACTTTGCCCATGAGGCTCATGCGTGAATTCCTGGCCCTGTCCCTGGCGGCGCTTCTCGCCGTCCCGGCACCGGCCCTGGCGCAAACCATACGGGTCGTGCTCGACGCCCCCGTCGCCGTCGCGCCCGGGCTCTCCGCGCCGGTCCCTTTCGCCTTGGCCGCTCCGGCCCTGAGCGCGCCGAGCCTCGCGCCACCGGCCGCGTCCTTCCCGGTTCTTCCCGCGCCGGCGATTCAAGCCGCGCCGGTCGCCATCGCGCCCGTCGCGCTTCAACCGCGGGCCGCCGGGCTCATCGCCGCGATCCAGCCCGCGCCGTCCGCTCCCGGGCGCCCGGCCGAGGAGCAGAAAGCCGACGCGGACAAGATATTCGACGGGTCCGCGGCCGAGCCGTACGGCGAGGAAGCGTCCCTTCCGCATGCCGTTGGAAAGGGACCCGCCGATCTCGATCGAAAGATCGCCGCTCTCGGCCGGACGGCCGCGCCCCGGCCGTGGCTCGAAAAAGGGAAAGTGCTCCTCGCCTACGGCGGCCTGACCGCCGCGGCCGTCGGGATGAACGCCCCGTTCGACCGCATCGGCCCGCTGGTCGTGGCCTCGATCATGGCTCCGATGCTCTCCGCCATGGGCCTGTTCTTCTACGGCGCCTCGCAGTCGGCCGTGACGGGCGCGCCCCTCGAAGGCGAGGCGGCGAAGCCGTCCGGCGAGACGATGGCGATGATCTCGCGGCTCGCCGCCGAGGCGAAGGTCCCCGCGCCCGCGCGCGTGAAGATACTGCCCGGCACCGAGATCCAGGCCCAGGTCGGCGCCCGCGACGACGCCGGCTACGAGATCCGATTCACGAAGGCCTTCGAGTCGCTTCGCCCCGAGGTCCAGGAGGGCATACTGCGCCACGAGTTCGCGCACGAGCGCCATCACGACATGCCGTGGCAGGTCGTGAAGATCTTCCTGGCGCCCCTGGCCCCGATGATCGCGCTGATGGGCGCGGACGGCAAGACCCCTTTCGAGGGCGTCCTGATCGCGGCGATCGCCGCGGCGGCGATCCTGCTCTTCCCGGCGTCGCTGAAGCGCTCGGAATATCTCGCCGATCAATACGCGGCCTCGAAGACCGAGGGCGCCGGCCCGCTCGCCCGCTTCTTCATCGAGGACTCCGAGGATTCCGCGCGCGCGGCCTCCGCCCTGTCGGGCCGGCCGTTCTCGTCGGAGAGCGGCTTAAGACGCCGGGCGATCACGGCCTGGGACTCGCTCAAGCGGACCTTCCTCGCGCATCCCTCTCACGACCGGCGCATCGCGCGCCTGGCTCGCCTCGCGGCGAAGGAAGCGAAGCGCTAGCGGGAGAATCCGGCCGCGGCCCTTTGGGCCGTCACGCGCTGATAGGCCTGCGTGCCGGGCATGAGCGCCGCCTTGACGAGCTGCGGCGCGAGATCCATCGGGCCCAGGATCTCGGCCAGCACCGACCCGTCGTAGGCCGAGCGCACGGTCACCTTCCCGGCGTTGAGGGTCGCGCCCCGGACCGCGGCGTCGCATTCGCGCCCGTCACGCGGCTCCGCGGCGACCGCCGTCTTGAAGTGCGGACGGTACAGCGCGACCGACTCCTCGTTCTCGACGCACACGCGCAGGTCCACGACGGGAGGAACGTCCCGCGGGGGCGGGCCGCAGGCGATCAAGAAGGCCAGCGCGGCAAGGGCGCGCCGCGGCGAGATGAATTTCTTCGTTTTGTTGAAAATAGCCATCCAACCCACTCTATCAGATAGTCATGCGCCGCCCGCCGCTTCGGCGTGTAAAGAATTCGTGTCGGGAGGTCAGCGGAGGGACCAATCGCCGCCGCCCTGAAGCTGCGGCGTCTGGTCGCGGTTGAGCCGGCGCGCCTCGTCCTGCACGCGCGGCGTCAGGTACTCATTGAGGGCCTTCGGCGTGGTCTTGCCGGCGTTGAGCCCCTCGAGCAGGAAGTAGGTGAACGCGCCGTGGCCCTTGTCGTCGAGCGAGCCGGAGATCTCGTTGGCGCCGGAGGCCGCGAGGACGGTGATCTTGGCCGGCACCGCGCCGGTGTCGATCCTGCCGACGAGCGGGCGCGCGCCGGAGGCGAGCACCGAGCGTCCGCCCGCGCCGGAGAAGCAGGAGTCCATCGCGACGAGCACCTGCTTGGCCGGGAGTTCCCCGAGCCTCTTGTAGAGCTTCGCCACCGGGTAGGCCGTATCCTCGAGGAAGTTGGGGTCCCCGTCCCACGGCACGAGGTATGCCTGGCCGGTCTTGACGTCGGGCGCGCCGTGGCCCGAGAAGTAGAAGTACACGCGGCTGTCCGGCTTGACCATGCGCGGCAGCCAGCTTTCGAGGTTCTTCACGAACGAGGCCTTGCCCGCTTTCGAGCCTTTGAGGAGAACGATGTTGCGCTCGGGCACGCCCAGGGCGCGCACATAAGCCTTGAACGCGTCCGCGTCGCGCTCGGCGTAGGACGCCTTGGAGGCGATGTCGGAATAGGACTCGATGCCGACGATGATCGCGAGGTCGTCGGGGCGTTCGGCCGCCGTGAAGCGCGGCGCGGGCGAAGCCGGGAAAGACGCGGCGGGCGCGGACGCGGGAGATGCGGGAGCCGAGACCTGCACGGCCTTGGCGATGCGCTCGATGTCGGCGGCGCTCAAGCCGGAAGAGGCCGCGGCCGGAGCGGCGGAACGGCGTTTGATCGATTTGAACAACTCTCCGTCGGGGGAGAGCCGTTCTTTGATGTCGGCTACCATCAGAGCATTTCTCTCTTTTAGGCCCCAGCGCAGCCCGCTAAACGGCAGTGTGAAGAGGGTGCGGCCTTCGACCGCATCGCTGAACTCGTAAATATGCGGATTGAAGCTGTACGTGATGAGGATGTCGCAGTCGTTTGCCTGCTCCGCGATCTGTGCGAATGCGGGCTGTAAAGTGTCGAAGTGGTATTGTTCAGGCTTGGGGGTCCGTCCTTTCCCAGTTATGCACGCCTTCAACGGGACGCGGGGCGCCGTGACGACCGCAGAAGAGCCCGCGGCTACCTTGGCATGCGCGCCGGTCGCCAGCAACGCGGCCGCCGAAACGAACAGGGCGAGCCGCATCACTTCACCGCTTCCGTGATCTGGTAGTCGGGGATCGGCGTCGGATATCGGCTCGTGAAGCAGGCCGTGCACCAGCCGGACTCGTCGCCCTTGCCGACCGCGCGCTGCATGCCCGACAGGCTCAGGTAGTGGAGGCTGTCCACGCCGAGGTACTTGCGGATCTCCTCGACGGAGTTCTGGTTGGCGATGAGCTCGGAGGCGTAGGGCGTGTCGATGCCGTAGTAGCAGGGCGAGACGATCGGCGGCGAGGTGATCGCCATGTGGATCTCGCGGGCGCCGGCCTGGCGCAGCAGCTTGCAGATGCGCTTGGAGGTCGTGCCGCGCACGATCGAGTCGTCGACGAGGACGACGCGCTTGCCGCGCAGGGTCTCGGGGACGGGGGCGAGCTTGAGCATCGCGGCCTTCTCGCGCAGCTCCTGCGTGGGCTTGATGAATGTCCTGCTGACGTAATGGGAGCGCATCAGGCCGATCTCGAAGGGAACGCCGCTCTCCTCGGAGAATCCGAGCGCGGCGGGTATTCCCGAGTCGGGCACGGGCACGACGATGTCGGCCTTCAGGCCCGACATCTCGCGGGCCAGCGCCTTGCCGAGGTCGCGGCGCGCGGCCTGGACGCCGCGGTTGAAGATCATCGAGTCGGGGCGCGCGAAGTAGACCTGCTCGAAGATGCAGCGCGCGGGCGCGGGCACGGGAGCGAACGGCTTGAGCGACTTGACCGTGGTGCCCTCGACGATGACCATCTCGCCGGGGTCGAGCTCGCGGACGAGCTCGGCGCCGATCAGGTTCAGCGCGGTGGTCTCGGAGGCGAAGATGTGGGCGTCGCCGATGCGTCCGAGGACGAGGGGGCGGAAGCCGTAGGGGTCGCGCACCGCGATGACCTTGTCGATCGTCAGCAGGAGCAGGGAGTAGGCGCCCTCGACCTGGCGCAGGCTGGCGATCAGGGCGTCCTCGACGGGGCCTTCCTGGCGGGCGAGAAGGTGGACGATGACCTCGGAGTCGGTCGTGGACTGGAAGATGGCGCCGCGGCCCTCGAGCTTGTGCTTGAGCTGGATCGCGTTCGTCAGGTTGCCGTTGTGGGCGATGGCCAGCATGCCGTGGCCGGTCTTGTAGACGAGCGGCTGGGCGTTGCGGATGTGGCTGCCGCCGGTGGTCGCGTAGCGCACATGGCCGATCGCGACGCGTCCGGGGAGGGCGGCGACGCCGTCGGCGAACACCTCGGAGACGAGGCCCATGCCGATGCGCGTCTGGAAGTCGCCGTTCTTGACCGTCACGATGCCCGCGCTCTCCTGGCCGCGGTGCTGTAAAGAGAAAAGGCCGAGCTGGGTCAGCTCGGCCGCGTCAGGACGCCCGGAGACGGCGAAGATTCCGCACATGGTTTAAGTATAGCGCACGCGGGACGCCTAGGCTAGACGATGAGTGATATTTAGAGCAATTCGCGTATTCGGACGCGCTTTTTTAGCAGCCGATTCGACCTTTTCGATCATATCGATCACATTGTCTTCGCGCATCAAGTGGTATTGAATCGAAGCCAGAAAGTAGTGAAATCCTTCAATTGTGGCTTTCATGTTCCCAGTGGTTTTATAAACAGACCATCTATTTGGGTTGCCTTCCCCCTTAATAGTAAAACCCCGGCTTGTCAGTTTTTCGGCGAAATGAACTGGATTGAAAACAGTCCCGACCCATAATTCATGAAAAAATATTTTCTGAAGAAAAGACTGATCGCATGGCCACCAAAATAGTGGAGTGGCGCCTGCGGGTAAGGAAACATGCAATTGGGAAATGATGAGTGAATTAAATTTCGACGTTGCGTTGAACAAGGCGATCGTTTTCTTTGGGAGATCGGTTAGCTTGCTCGCGAAATCGGACGGTGCCGAGGGATCAAGCAGTCGTTCTGATAATTTCAGCTCGGGCATTTTTAGGGCTATCAATAAGAGCCCAGGGCCAGCTTGCTTATAGGCAGGGGAAGCAACGGCCGATTCCTTTGCGAGTTCCCGTAATTCCTGAGTGTGATACGCATCGTGTTGTTCGATGTTTTTATCAGCGGCGCGCTCTTTCAGGACGGAGCCCATTGTTCCAATCTGCCGTTTCAGTCGATCGTTGAACCCGGGTATATCAGGTTTAATAATCGGAGTAACATCAGTGATTTCATCGTCTGGTGTGAATGTGAAGCCATCTGATAAGTCATCGAGCTTGTTTTGACCGACGATATTCAATGTGAACGTGTGCTTCGCACCGGCTATTTGAGCCGTTTTTAGTTCTACGAGAGCCGCCACTTTCAACGTGCGCACATCCACAAGACTAAAGTCTCCCGACCGCAGGAAGGATGTGATTCCGTGATATATGGGGAGATAGTGCTTGAACCGTGGAAAAAATCTAACGAACGCGAGCTCCCCCTGGCCGCCGACGCCGGGAGGTGTATGAGATACGGCAGGTTTTGATATCTGCTCCGGAAGCATTTCGAGACTACCCAAATAAAATATCCACGCGAACGCATCTCCCAACCCTTTGCCAATTCGAATTGCCTTGTCGATTGCCTCTCGAAAACCCCCTAGCTCGGCCATCCTGGCGGTAAATTGGGAGTGATTGCGAGCGCCCTTTGTCTCTACTAGGGAGCGTTCTTCACGTCGAATTGCATCGAAAGTTCGATCTAAGTCGTGGATTGCTTGCGCCAGAGCGGGTTGGAAGTCCATGAGTCTCAGATGTTTGCCGGTCTCCATGCTTGCCTTGAATTCAGCGAGTATGTCCCAGCAAAGCCGATACGCTTGTTCGGCTTTATCAATTTGATTGCATATATCCCAACGAGAAATAGGCTGCATAGATGGCATTATACTTGCTGCTTTTAGGGATATGTTCGTGACGACCGGGCTAGCTATTTGGAAGGCGTCAGCCGTGGATCTTCAAGCCAGTTGATTAGGGCTACGCGCACGATGTTTCGAAGATGCCGGAAGTTCGGATTGTCTTCGCTCCCTTCAAAGCCAGTGTCCCACATGCCCATTGATTCCGCTCTCAGAAATTCGCCCGAGTGCAACACGGAGCTCCGTGTGTCGTAGAACTTCCGATAAAGCGGCGCTGATTCCTTTCCGGCGTACGTCCGAAGAAATGACCGGAATCGCGAGCTCAATTTGTATCGCGGTTGATCGCATTCGTCACATTTTTCGACCACCTGAAAGTTTCTGGACCAGTGATTGGAGATAGTCTCGATAGCAGACACGAGGGCAATATGCGCATAGCTAATGGAGTGGGCGGCCGAGGATTCTGCGATTTTAAAATGGCGCGCAGCTGCGATGAATGCTTCGTTATCGTTCTTGTCCAGTTTTGTGAAATTCTCGAACGCCGAATCCAGAGCTTCCGGAACAAAAAATCCCTTCACACCTTTCGGCCCAAATTGGGAGAACGACTCAGTGTTGTCGGCCGTAGGCACAGTCGACTTGCCTTCCGGAATCTTCTGAAGTTCCGTAACGTTTAGACCGTGCGAAATATAGCCAAGTTGCTTGAGTAACGATGTTGGTGGCTTCCCTGAGCCTTCTGGAGAACGTTCCATGACCCATGCTTTGCCCTGCGGGGTGGTTCTTACTCCTGTCGGCAGAAGGATATTGAGCAACAACTGTAACTCGCGAACCTGCTTGGCTTCGGCTTTGCGTTGGAGTAGGTGGTCGCTACGGCCCTCATATCGAAAGGTCAAAACGAATGGATGCCATCCACTCCAAGTGTCTGCTTTGGGTGCAATCGCGGGCATTTCTCGAAGTGAGAATTGGGATTTCAATGTATAGTGCCCGATCACGGGGTGAGCGGAGAAAAAGATCGCAAATGCAAATCGATCAACAGGCTTCTCCTCGAGCGCCATGGCCCATTCCTTCGCTAGAGTTTCAAGACGATTCACGGCGTCTTCATAGCTCACCCCCTTCACCCCGCGGATCGTAATAGCGAGAAATTCGCCGGTCTTTCGAGAGCGGGAAACCCTTAAACAGTGATTCTCTTTATTTTCATTCAACCCCGTCGAATCGCCAAATTCAATATCCATCGGTCTTTCCGGGTTCCCAGAGGAGAACGAATAATGGAAACCCATCAAAGTTAAAACGTCGGGGGGAGATAAACGCCGGAATTCATCGAGCAAGGTTTGTGGAATAGGACGCATCTCTGACGGAGGGCTATTTGATTCTGACAATGCGTCGGCGGTCATTGTGATCCCGCTAAAGCAGCACTGTCGATTTTGGCTTTGATGGCTTGTACTAGGCGTTGCATGATCTTCGTAACTCGTACACCCGTCCCTCGCCGTTTCTCACGAAAAAAACTCGCGTGAATAGCGACTGGAATACGTGAGTCAGTCCGATTGGCGATAGGTCTATGGCTTCGGGTGCGCTATGCTCATCGACACCCAGCAGCAGCCAGCACTCATCGCACGTGAGCAGATATTGATCGAGCTTTGCTTCCTTCTTGGAGATCGCTGCTTGTACAAGCGGGATGGAATCGCGGAGGACCCAATTCAAGTGAAGTCGCTCGACCCGGTTATTTTCTAACCAACTCCGGCCGTTGAAGGTGTGGAGACGGATAATGACCTTTCCGATATCCTGCAGGCCGGGTTCAAGGAAACACCAAGATTTGGAGTCGTCGATCTCGGTCCGTTTTGCAACGATGAACGCTGTCAGTTCTGCGGCAACTTGTTCAGCTCTGATGGCCTGTCTGTCGTCGCTGAAACCAACCTTCACTTCGACTGGAAGCAGCCCCAGGCGATCAAGCTGCGCGCGCACCATTCGTAGACAGCCGTTTTGACTTCTGCGGATCGCAGTAAGGGGGGCTCCGCGGTTTTCTTTGACGAGGGTTGTGATCTCTAGGCCGTAAACGCGTCCAGACGTATTTAAACGATAGTCGGGCGCTTCGCCTCGGATCCATTCCCCAGTCTGAATTTCGGCGGCCTGCTCCCGAAAGGTTTGAAAAAACGAGGCTTCCTTCTGCCCCTTCGTTGGATCGGTGTAAACAGTTCGCATAGGAGTTTAGTTGTAGGTAATAACAACGCCCATAAGCTGGGGTTCAAAATCGATAATTCACGCTACTTCTTTACGCGAAGTCGACGGCATTCTTGAACATCTCGATCCCGATGGGCGCCTTGCGGTAGTTCGGGCGCTTCCAGGCGGGCAAGGTGCTAGCGGTCCTCCCAGTGGAACTTGTGCATCAATCGGTGCGCGACCGGCGCGAGGACGAGACCCGCCGCGACCAGGAATATCAAGCCCGCGTAGAGCGCATACGCGCCGGCGAACAGCTTGCCCGCATCCGTCCTCGGCGCGTCCACGGGACCCATTCCGCCCATGAGCATCGCGGAATTCAAGAACGCGTCGCGCCAGGGAAGCCGCTCGAAGTGTTCGTAGCCCGCCATGCCGAGCATGAGCGAGAAGAGCAGGAGGGCGAGCGCGGACGCGGCATGGAGCAGCATGCGCCTGATGAACCGCGGGCGGGGGATCGGAGGATGCGATTTGGGCTCGTACATGGGAGCGGCCGGCGGCTTTCGGGGGTGCCTAGTAGACGTTGTTAAAGTGGGGCTTCCCCTTTGCATATGCGCAATGGGAAGCCTGTTCTCTAAATGTGGACGCGACCTTCCCTGGACTTTGGATTTCCATCTCTACCGTTCCAGAACAAATGTCATTCTGTGGTTTCGCTATGCCCGACAGTGCTCGTTCAAGTGGGGTTTTATTGATTTCACTCAGCGCGGATGAAAGAATTTTTGGAGTTCCAGTGGGGGTAATTACATCCAGATCCTTGCATGGCTTGCCGAGATTCGTGCAGTAGAGGGTATTCTTTCGGCTTAAAACTCGGTTGAGAGTTTTTTTGCTTGGGTGCCTGTATCGGTTCTTGTAGCCGCACGAAATTACAGCAACAGATTTCTTGCCCGTAGCACCCCCGTGGGAAACTTGATCCCAAAACGAGACTGGATTGCCGTGCTCGGATCCATGGTGTGTCACCGTAATTACGTCGGATTTGATCGGCTTGCTTTGCAGGGCGATCAAAGATTCGTTCCAGACCTGGGATGTCACATCCCCGGTGATCAAAACTGATTTGCCATTAGAGCGAATGATGAAAGCCAAACACACATCATTTGAAGAGCGTTCTGCAGGGGGAGTGCCGGCAGAAATCTTCTCCATATCCTTTAATAGCTTTTCGTCCTCGCGCATGTATGCATTGGGTGAGGGCGCAACGAAAAATATTTCCAATCTATCGCCTAAGTCGAGTGACAATGATGTTTGCGTGCTCCTGCAGTATCGGAATCGCCCAGTACCGCTTCTAATCTTAGCTGCAGTGAGGCCATGAATTTTCAAAAGTTCTTCGGAGTGCTTTGTTAGGCTTGATACTCCAAGCATTTTGTCTCGGATAGTCTTCTTGCTTGCGGCGAAGTAGGTGGTATGGGCGGACTCAACGAATAGACCAAACGAGCGGCCGCCAGTCGAATAGTAATCGAGAATTTGCGACATCCCCAAACAATGGTCCTGATCGGGATGCGTAATTGCGACAAACTCCAGGGATTTAACGCCGCGGGCCTTTAGGTAGGTAAGGGCTGGAGGTTCTGAATGGCGGCTTCGTAAAAAATGGGAGTCAATAACGCCGAATCTGCCAGTCGGGAATTTGGTGGTGGGGAGAATCTCAACTACGATGCTATTCCCTTGGCCGACGTTAAAACATCGGACCCTCATTCATTATTGGCGGGCGGATTCCCTGTTTTTTTGAAAAATTCGATATAGCCGGGGTCAAAAACGGGGGCCGGAGTGGGAAAGGTCAATTCTTCCCCAGAGGCAACCTTTACTGCATACGAGGTGTAACCTAAAGCTGACTTGTATATCTTCAGCTTGTATTTATCGTTGATTACAGGGGTAACTACGCCAATTGAAGCTAGACCATCAAGACGGGCCTCGAATTTCTTTTGACCATCTTTCAAAAGGAATTCTATAGTTGCAACGTCCTCTAAGACATGTATAACTAAAAATTCATGCTCTTCGATCAGCTTTAAATTCGTTTCGCCAGGCTCCACTTCGGAAGTATCGCTTGCACTCGTGCTGGTATTGAACGACCCGCCCGCACCGAGAATGCGCTTATCGGAAGAATTTTTCCAACGAGTCTCTTCTCCCGCGGGGCTTACCTGATGGTGGTACCATGTCTCACCAACAGGAATCGGTTCTGGAATTTTGTCGATGAAATCAGTGCTGTAGCCGGTTTTGCCCGAGAGCGACATTATTTGTCTCCTCGTTTATTGATGGTCATAACGTGCTTCTGGACAAGTTCTGCGGCTAGAATGTGCGCCCCGTTAACGAATGAGCTCACATCAAATTTTCCGTTAAGTTGTTTTGACGGGGTCGAATCCAAGTTAAATTGGAAGCAATCAATATCAAATAGTATCCCGGGATTGCTGAAGATGGATTCTCTTTCGACATACTTGTGGTATTTTTTGACAACCTCGTAATCGGATGAAAAGCTCCCGAATCGCACGCCCCAGGGGTTCTTCTTAAATCGGAAAACAAAGCCTGTTGAAAGTACGTCGGTGGGAATATCGCCATTGCTGACAATGTCGACGCCCTGTGCGAGAAGCTTGGAATATTCACCTTGAGATTGTATTTCGGGAGAAGTTACGAGTAAATGTAGCCGAATGCCAAGGCGTTCAATCTTTGAAATGTCCCACTTGTTAATTACGTGATTGATCAGGCTGGCTGCTTTGGATATCCAAATCTTGAGTCCTTCCGCATTGTCAATGTTCTCCACAAGATGTGAAGCTCGGTTGAATTCAACCTGGTATTGACTGGACTTAATCTTATCCCTGCCTTCTACCCCGCCTGACGTTAGAAATCCGATGTCAGGGGTTGGGAAGTTGTCTAGTACTTCCCAAACAGTTGAATTGATGGAAAAATGAGGCTTGAAGCGTGCCTCGACCAGGAATGACTTGATTTTGTAGGTCTCGGGAAGGGGGGCCACAGATTCTTAGGAGTTTAGCAGGACTTCCGGGCGCACGCAAGAGAGATGCCTATGTATTTGCGACCTAACGGGCGTAATCGACGGCGTTCTTGAACATCTCCAGCCCGACGGGCGCCTTGCGGTAGGTCTGGCGCGTCCAGTTCGGGTGCTGGTGGAGGGAGACGAAGCGCTCGGGGTGGGGCATTAAGCCCAGGACGTTGCCCTCGGGATTAGTCAGGCCGGCGATGTTGAAGATCGAGCCGTTGGGGTTGTGCGGGTAGCCCATGAGCTTGCCGTCCTCGGTGACGTACTGGAGGGCGATGGACTTCGTCTTCTTCAAGTCCTCGAGGTGGCGCGGGGACTTGAGCACGAGCTTGCCCTCGCCGTGCGCGACGGGAAGCTCGATCATCTCGGGCAGGCCCTTGAAGAAGAGGCAGGAGCTCTGCGTGTTGATGCGCAGGTGCGTCCAGCGGGTCTCGAACTTGCCCGAGTCGTTGACGGTGAAGGAGGCGCTCTGATCGCAGGCGTTGCTGTGCGGGAGTATGCCGGACTTGACCAGGACCTGGAAACCGTTGCAGATGCCGATGACCGGGCGGCCGAGGCGCACGAACTGGCGCAGGTCGGTCAAGGTGTGGCGGACCTGGTTGGCGAGGACCTTGCCCGCGCCGACGTCGTCGCCGAAGGAGAAGCCGCCGGGGATGGAGAGGATCGCGTAGTCCATCAGCTTCTTCTTGCCGGAGCGGAGCTCCGTGATGTGGACGAGCTCCGGGTCGCCGCCGACGAACTTGAAGGCGTTGGCGGTCTCCAGCTCGCAGTTGGTGCCGGCGGCGCGCAGGATCAGGACTTTGGGCTTTTTCATCCGAGGATCCTCGGCAGGGGCGCCTGCCACGCTTCCTTGAGCTCTTTGAGGGACTCCTCGAGGCAGGTCGAGCCCTCGAGCCCGGTCACCTTCAGGATCGGGTTGGCCGTCGTCTGGCCGACGCGGCGCACCACCGCGGACTTGGCGCTCTTGCCGAAGTGGCGCAAAAAGGCCGACTCGTTCTCGGGCTTGACCTCGACGAGTATGCGGGAAGGGCTTTCTGAAAACAGCAGCGTTTCGTTGCTGTAAATACGCGGATCGCGCGGGCACTCGTCGAGGTCGAGAAGGCAGCCGAACTCGCCGGTAAATCCCATCTCGGCCGCGCACAGCGCGAGGCCGCCCTCGGACAGGTCGTGCGCGGACAGGACGTGGCCGCGGTTCATCGCCGCGTGCAGCGCCTTGAAGCCGTCGATCGCGGCGGCGGGGAGGACCTTGGGAACCTCGCCGCCCGTGCGGCCGAGTATGCGATGGTACAGCGAGCCGCCGAGCTCGTCGTTCGTGCGGCCTATCAAGTAAAGCGCGTTTCCCGGGCCCTTGAAGTCCATCGTGACGGCCTTGCGCCCGTCGGGGACCGGGGCGACCGCCGAGATCAGGAGCGTGCCCGGGATCGGGAGCTCGCGGCCTTTCTCGTCCTTGGACTGGTTGAACATGCTGTCCTTGCCGGAGATGAAGGGGGCGGAGAAGCCCTTGGCCGCGTCGCGGCAGCCCTCGGCCGCGCGGACGAGGGCGCCGAGCTGCTTCGGGTCCTCGGGGCTGGCCCAGCAGAAGTTGTCGAGGAGCGCTGCGCGCGCCGGATCGGCGCCGACGCAGGTCAGGTTGCGCAGGGCCTCGTCGACGGCGGCCAGCGCCATCCAATAGGGATCGATCCGGCCGTAGTCGGGGTTCAGGCCGTGGCCGACGGCGAAGCAGGAGAAGTCGTCCATGTCGCCGGTGGCGGCGTGGGGCCAGATCACGCAGGCGTCGCCGGGTCCGTCGTGGCGCACGCCCTGCAGCGGCTTGACGAGCAGGCCGCCCTGGACCTCGTGGTCGTACTGGCGGATCACCCACTCGCGCGAGCAGACGTTGAGGTGGCCGATCATCTCGCGCAGGGCCTCGCCGGCTCGCTTGGTCACGCCGCCGGCGGGCTTAACGGCCGGCGGGGCGTTCCAAACGGCGGACCGCTCGACGCGGGGCAGGCCTTCATGGAGGAACTTCATGTCCAAGTCGACGATGACGGAAGAGTGGTGCATGACCTCGAGGCGGCCGGTCTTCGTGAACTCGCCCAGCACGGCGAGCTCGCAGCCTTCGGCGGCGAACACGGCCTCGAGCGCCTTGAGATTCTTCGGTGGAACCGCCAGGACCATGCGCTCTTGGGATTCCGAGAGCCAGATCTCCCAGCTGTCGAGGTCGGAGACCTTGAGCGGGGCGTTCTCGAGGCGCACGCGCGCGCCGCAGGAGGCGCCCAGCTCGCCGATCGCCGACGAGAAGCCGCCCGCGCCGCAGTCGGTGACCGAGCCGTAGAGCTTCTTGTCGCGCGCCGCGAGCAGGGCGTCGAGGACACGCTTCTCCTGGATCGCGTGGCCGATCTGGACCGCGGAGGAGGGCGCGTCCGCGCCGAGGTTGGCCGAGGAAAACGTCGCGCCATGAAGCCCGTCGCGTCCCGTTTTGCCGCCGACCGCGACGATCAGGTCGCCGGCCTTGACCTCTTTCTTGACGGCCCACTGCGGCATGATGCCGACGGTGCCGCAGAACACGAGAGGGTTGAGGCGATAGTCGTCGTCGAACCAGATGCCGCCGCCGGCCGTCGGGATGCCCATGCGGTTGCCGTAGTCGCGCACGCCGGCGACCACGCCGCGCAGGGTCCGCATCGGATGGTGCGAGCCTTCGGGGAGCGCGCCCTTGTAGTCGGGTCGGCCGAAGCAGAAGGTGTCGGTGTTGAGCACCGGCTTGGCGCCGAGGCCGACGCCGAGGATGTCGCGCACCACCCCGCCGACGCCGGTGGCGGCGCCGCCGTAGGGCTCGAGGGCCGAGGGGTGATTATGCGTCTCCACCTTGAAGGCCAGCGCCCACTTCTTGCCGAACGCGACGACGCCGGCGTTGTCCTTGAACAGGGAGAGGCACCAGGGCTTCTTGACCGCCTCGGTGGCCGCGACGATCGTCTCGGCGAAGAGGTTTTTGATCGTGCGCGTCTTCTTCCCTTCGGCATACCTGATGGGAGAAGTGAAGGTCTTGTGCTTGCAGTGCTCCGACCAGGTCTGCGCGATCGTCTCGACCTCGGCCAGGGACGGCTCGCGCTTGAGGGTCTTGAAGTGCGCCGAGATCGCGGCCCATTCGGGATCGGAGAGCGAGAGGTGACGCGAGCTGCCGATCGCGCGCAGCTCCTTGGGCGACTTGCCGAGGATGGGGAAGGTGTCCGGGGAGGTCTCGGCGAGCTGGCTCAAGGGTGGGCCTCGGTGACGACGACGCGGTGGATGAGCGGATTGGCCAGGGACCTGGCCACGGCCTTCTCGACCTGCGCCTTCACGACGCAACCGTTGAGCAAATAAAGCATCGCGCAGCGCGCGCCCGTCAAACGCGGCAGACCGCCCTCGACG
>JAQTNG010000051.1 GCA_028714015.1 Elusimicrobiota bacterium
GGCCATGACCATGCCCAGGTCGCCGTGCAGCGCGTCGGCCGGATGCAGGTAGAAACTGGGGCAGCCGGTGGAAGCCAGGGTCGCGGCGATCTTCTGCGCGATGAGGCCGGACTTTCCGATGCCCGTCACCACGATCTTGCCGCGGCAGGACGCCATCAGCGCGGTGGCGCGCGCGAAGGAGGCGTCGACTGCGTCGCGCAGGCGCAGCAAGGTCGCCGCCTCGAGAGCGATCACGCGGCGGATTTCGGCGAGGTCGGAGTTTCGGCGCGCCATCAGTCTTTCTTGTGGACCAGGAAAGCCTGGCCCACGAACTCGTAGGGAAACCACGGCTCGAACGACAAGCCGGCGTGCTCGGCCGAGAACTCGGCCAGGGCCTGGCGCTCGCCGGCGCGAGGGGAGGCCGAGAAGGCGTTCCAATCGTCCATGAGGACGACGGTGCCCTGACGGAGCTTCGGGGCGAGTATCCGAAGGGCGTCGAGCGTCGAGCCGTAGAGGTCGCAGTCCACGTTGGCGATGGCGGCGGGCTCGAGCCCGGCCAGGGACGCGGGCTCGCGCTTGAGGGTTTCGTCGAAGGTGCCGGCGAAATACCGGACCCGGCCGCTTTCCTTGAGCCCGGCGGCCTCGTTCAAGCGCCGGAACTCGGGCAGCGAGCAGCCGAAATTCCCCTCGGCGAAGCACGGATTGCCCTCTTCGTTGGCGGGCATCCCGGCGAAGGTGTCGAAGGCGTAGAAGGGATGGGCGTAGTCGGCGTAACCGGCGGCGACCTCTCGCCGCCAGGTCTCGGGGGAGGCGAGCTGCCCTCTCTGCCAGGCGTCGAACAAGGTCCGGGCCTTGAAGGAGGCCCGGAAGCCGTCGCCGCGATAGACGCCGAGCTCATAGTAGGCGCCGCGGATCTGGTTCGTGTAGACGTAGCCCCACGCGCGGTGCAGGGCGCCGGCGCGGTCGTTGCGGTTGAGGTCGCTGGCCACCGAGGCGGGCAGGAGCCGGCGCGTGATCTCTTCCCGGACGAACGCGGCGGCCGCGGCTTTGATCGGACGCTTCATTTTTTCAGTGCCGGCGCGAGGATCTTGACGTAGTCCTCGAGCGACTTCTCCCATTGCGGCATGCGGTCGAGGCCGAGCAGTTCGAGCTTTAAATTGCGCAGGCATTCGGAATCGGGCCGATGCGCGGGAAGCGGGAAATAGGAGGAAGGGACGGGCTCGACCACGGCGTCCACGCCCATGATCTCGGCGATCTTGCGCGCCATCTCGTCGCGAGAGCAGGTGCCGTGGTTGGCCATGTGATAGGTCCCGTACAGGCCGGATTGAACCAGCAGCATCAGGTTGCGGGCGAAATCCAAGGTGTAGGTGGGGCTGCCGCGCTTGTCGCTGACGGCCATGAGCTTGCGCTTGCCGTCGAGGAGCTGTGCGACGATCTTGCCGACGAACTTCTTGTCCTCGGCGGCGCCGCCCATCATCCAGCCCGCGCGCACGATGAAGTGCTTCGGCTGCCTCTCGCGCACGGCCTGTTCGCCGCGCAGCTTGCTCCAGCCGTAGACGCTCAAGGGGGCGGGCTCGTCGTACTCGGTGTATGATTCGGATTTGCGGTTGCCCGCGAAGATGGCTCCCGTGCTGACGTGGACCATGGGCACGCCGCGCTCGGCGCACAGGCGCGCGAGCAGCTCGGGGGCCAGGGCGTTGGCGCGCAGGGCCATGTCCGGCTCCTTCTCGCAGCGGTCGACGTCGGTCGCCGCGGCCAGGTGAAGGACGAGCGCGCAGTCCCCGAGGGGCGAGAAGGACTTCAGCGCCTCCCAATCGGAGACGTCCAGGCGCCGGGACGGGTCGGTGTGGATCAGGTCCACGCCGACGGCCTCGTGGCCCAGCTCCTTGAGGTGAGCCATCACGCTCGAGCCGAGCATGCCGCTGCAGCCGGTGACGAATATCTTCATCGAGGAAACCCCATCCGCAGTATGTTCCAGCGGCAGGAGAGGATAGTGTAGCAATGCCAGAGACGGTTGAGGAGGCGGTTGGCCGGCCCTCCCAGGCCGTAAAGGAAGCCGGCGAAGGCCAGCTTGCGTGAGCCGGGAACGGCGCGCAGGCCTTCCGCGGCCGCGGCCCGGGCGCCGGTGAAATCGTCGTTGGCCGAGTGCAGCCGGGACAGATAGAAGCCCATTTCCCCGAGGCTGGCCTCGTAGACGCCGGGGGCGAGGTCCGCCTTGTGCTTGTCGAGAACGTAGATCCATTCCCGTTTCGTTTTCTCGATGTTGCGCGCGTTGTAGTAGCTGGCCACGCGCGTGCGCGCGAGTATGCGGGGGATGAAGGCGATCTCGCCGCTCTTGGCCAGCCTCAGCCACATGTCCCAGTCCGCGGTGGTGAAGATGGCCTCGTCCCAGCCGCCCGCGGCGCGCACGGCCTCGGTCCGCGACAGCGGCGTCGAATTGACGACGAAGTTCCCCCGCGACAGCGCGTCGAAAACGCGGCCCGACGGCTTGGCTTTGAAGCTCGGCGGCCCGAAGATCTTCCCGGCCGCGTCGATCCAGTAGGCGAGGGAGTGGACCATGACGGCCTCCGGGCGGGCCCGGAGGGCCGCCACGCACTCGCTCAGCTTGGACGGCTCCCAAAGATCGTCGCAGTCGAGGAAGGCGATGAACTCGCCGCGGCTTTCCTTGAGCCCGCGGTTGCGCGCGGCGCAGGCGCCCGCGTTCTTCTGCTCGATGACCTTGATGCGGCCGCCGAAGCGGCGAAGGGCTTCGACGGAGCCGTCGCTCGAGCCGTCGTCGACGACGATGACCTCGACGGCGGGATAATCCTGGGCGAGGACGCTCTCCACGGTCAGCGGCGTGAAGGCCGCCATGTTGTAGGACGGTATGACGACGGAGACCAGGGGCTTCACGCGAGGAACGCCTCCAGCCCGGCCTTCGTTACGGGCGAGGACGTGTCCGCCGGAATCGGATGAGCCCGGGCGAAGGCCTCGCGCAGCGAGGCGCCGTCGCGGGCTTCGGCGTGTCCCTCGCCCCGGCCTTCGAGGGGATCCGAGGGAAGCCAGTCGCCCCAGTCGGCCCATATCGCCGGCGTTCCGGCGCGCGCGGCGTCGAGGGCCGCGGCCGACGAGGCGTAGAGAGCGGCGCGGCAGGACCCGAGCGCTTCGGAGAGCGGCCCGCTCTCGACGGTCCAGCGGAAGCCCAGCGGGCCCGCGTCCGCGAGAGCCGGAGCGAGGGGAATCACGGGGTGCGGCCGCAGGACCACTTCCGGAGCGTCGGGTTGGCCGTCGAACGCCTCGCGCAGCAGGCGCAGCAGGCCCTTATATTCCTCGGGACCTTGGGAGAGGAGGACCAGCAGGCGCGGGGGGCCGTTGACGCGCTTCGCCGGAGCGCCGGGTGCGGCGGCGCGCAGCGCGCAGCCGACGCGGATGCGTTCCTTCGGCCAGCCCCACTCTCCCAGACGGCGAGCCGCGGCCGCGTCCGAGGCGACGATGACGTCGGGCAGCGGAAGGCGCTGGGCGCCGCGCGATCCGAGACGGCAGTTGAGCTGCCGGGCGGTCAGCGGGGAATGCTGGTAGCCCACGGCGCGAGCGCGCGGCGCGCCGCGGCGCAGCGCCATCAGAAGCGAGCGTTCACGGGCGAGGTTCTCGAAGGGGTAATAGAGCGTACGAACCTCGGTGCGTGCGATCAGGCCGCTCAGCGCCTCACCGTAGAGAAGGTCGTTGAAAAAGCGGCCCTCGCGGACGTTCGCGGCGGCTTCCTCTTTAACGAGCTCCGAGACGTCATGGCCCTCGAACGGGGGCGCGTCCACTGGGATGCCTCGCGTCCACGCGCCCAGCGCGGCGGCGAGCGCCCGCATCAGCCCCGCTGCGGTCAGCGTGCGTTCGATCGGGATCGCGCCGGGGGGCAGGCGGCGGATGGTCGCGGCGTAGTTCCCGGTCACGAAGGTCCAGAGGAGAGGAGCGCGGCCCGCGGACGCGAGAAATTCGGGCAGGTCGCCGAAGAATTGGTCGCGATAGGTTCCGTTCGGAAACGAGCGCGGTCCGGCCAAGGTGAAGAGGAGGTCGGCGGGGCCCGGGGGCGGCGCCTGGGGGCGCAGCAGGCGCGCGAGCGCCATGCGCCAGGCCGCGCGCGCCGCCGCCGAGAGAGGGCCCAACGGCAGCGCGGCGCACAGGCGGGATTTCAGGCTCAGTGGCGGGCGCGGGTCGGCCTGCGAGTTCTTCAAGGCGAACAGGCGCCGGGGCAAAGACAAAGTGAGAGGATGGCGGCTGGCAAGGCTGGTCGCCCACCACAGCGGGCTGGCGTTGCGCGCGTCGAGCTCGTCGCACCAGTCCGCGTAGGCGCGCGCGAAGTCCTCGCCGGAGCTCACCCCTTCGGCCTCATCCCGACGATGCGGCGCAGGGCGTGATAGAGGGGAGAGAAGCGGTACAGGCTCAGGCGCCGCGCGCGGGCGACCTCGGCCTCCAGGCGCTTCTTATGCTTGATCAGGTTGTCGATCTGGTTGAGCGAGACGGCGCGCGCGGAGGCGGCGTCGAGGTCGGGGGCCGCCTTCGCGCGGCAGACCGCGAGCAGGCATTCGGCCTTGTCGAGGTCCGCGTCCGAGACGGGCCTGTCGCTGGTCTGGTTGTGGAGGCTGAGGACCTCGAAATGGCGCTCGAGCAGGAGGCGGTAGGTCCGCGCGTCGTAGTCGTTGACGTGATAAAGCGTCAGCGGCCAGCGGTTGGGCACCGAGGAGACGAAGAGGCCGCCGGGCTTGAGCACGCGGCGGAACTCGGCCAGGGTCTCGAGGTCGCGCTCCAGGTGCTCGATCGTCTCGAAGGAGACGACCGCGTCGAGCGAGGCGTCGGGCAGAAACCCCAGCTTCCCCGCGTCGCCGCACTCGAAGCGCGCGCGCTCGCCGCCGTAGAACTTGCGGGCGTACTCGACGGCCTCCGCCGCGACGTCGACGCCGACGTACTTGTCGCAGGCCTCGAGCAGGACCTTGGAGCCGTAGCCGGTGCCGCAGGCGGCGTCGAGGACGGAGCCCTTGACGCCGGCGGCCTTGAGCTCCTCGGCGGCGAAGCGGTAGCGCTGGAGGTGAAACTCGCGGCGCGCGTCCTCGTTGACGGCGACGAAGGCGTCCATGCGCTCGTACATGTTCTCGCGCAGGAAGGCGATGGTCTCGGCGGGTCGTTCGGCGGCGTCCATGGTCAGGTCCTCTGTAGGCGGAGCAGTTCGGCGTAGCGCCCGCCGCGGGCGAGCAGTTCGGCGGGCGCCCCGCTCTCGGCGACGAGCCCCTCGTGAAGCACCGCGACGACGTCGGAATCGGCGACCGTGGACAGGCGGTGGGACACCTGCACGACGGTGCGGCCCTTCGAGGCGGAGCGGATGGCGGCGTGGACCGCGGCTTCGGAGCGGCTGTCGAGGGCGCTCGTGGCCTCGTCGAAGATCAGAAGCTCCGGCTGGGCCAGCACGGCGCGGGCGATGGCCAGGCGCTGCTGCTGCCCGCCGGAGAGCTTGAGGCCCCGCTCGCCCACCGCGGTGTCGAAGCCCTGAGGGAGCTGCTCGACGAACTCGAGCGCCTGGGCGACGGCGCAGGCGCGGCGGATGTCCTCGCGGCTGAAGCCCTCGCGGCCGAAGGCTATGTTGTCGGCGACGGTGCCGTGGAAGATGAAGCCGTCCTGGGTGACCACCGCGAGGCGCGCGAGCCACTGGTCGGGATCGATCTCGGCGAGGTCGATCCCGTCGATGAGCACGCGCCCCTGGTCCGGCTTGTACAGGCCGAGCAGGAGGTTGAGGATCGAGGTCTTGCCCGAGCCGGATTCGCCGACCAAGGCGAGGCTCGTGTGGCGCGCGACCTCCAGGTCCACGCCGCGCAGGACCTCGGGGCGGCCGGGATAGGAGAAATGGATGTTCTCGAAGCGGATGCCCTTCTCGAGACCCTTGAACGCAAGCCGTCCCGACGCGGGGCGCCGGGGCGTGCGTGTGAGCGCCTCGTCGAGAGCCTCCAGGTCGGGGAGGTTCGTGAGGAAGTCGAGTCGCGCGGCGTTGAGCTGGGTGAAGGAGGGCAGCATGCGGACCGCCGCCATGGCGAAGCCCGCCAGAAGGGGCAGGTTTCCTTCCAGGCTGTGGGGGGCCAAAGTCTTCATCGCGAGTATGGAGCCGAAGATCATGGTCATGGCCGCGGTCTCGACCACGGGCCGGGGCACGGCCTGGAGCGTCGCGTTGCCCACGAAGGCCTGGACGTACTCCGCGTTGAGGTCCTCGAGCTGGCGGCGCCACTGGCCGACGGCGCGGAAGACGATGAGATGCTTGATGCCGGAGAGGAATTCTCCCATCACGATCGTCTGCTCGACGTTCGTCTCGATCTTGCGCGCACCCTGGCGGTAGGCGCGCTTGCCCATGCCGGCCAGCAGGAGGTAGGTGGCGGCGCCGAAAAAGACCAGGCCGCCGGTCATGCGCCGGTCGAACCAGACCAGCAGGCCGACCAAAGCGGCGATGCGGATGGCCTCCGCCGCCATGCGCGGGACCTTCTGCAGCAGGAAGGCCAGGCTGAGAGTGCTCGTCAGGTAGAGATAGGTCAGGCGGCCCTGCTTGGCCGTGAGAAAGTGCTGGTAGGGGGCGTCGAGGAACGAGCGGAGCACCCCGGCCTTGAGCTCGACGAGGGTGCTGCCGGTCTGTTTGGCGATGGCGTATTCGTTCAGGATCGCGAACGCGGACTTGAGGAGCGTGAGCCCCACGATGAGGGCGCAGATGCCGGCCAGCGGATCGGCGAAGGGAAGGCGCGCGAGGACGGCGGTCAGCACGCGCGCGGCCGTGCCTCCGGGCGCGGCGGCCTGGGTGCCGAGCAGGAGGGCGAAGAAAGGGACCACGGCGACCACCGCCAGCAGCTCCAGCACCGCGCCGGCGAGGCTGAGGAGCATGATCACGGCGTAGCCCCGCCAGTGGGGCCGCAGAAAGCCGATCAGAAGGCGGAGTTGTCGTCCGGTCATTCGGGGAACTTGAAGCGGAGATCCTCGATGTCGAGCAGGCGCACGAAGCGCTGGCCGGCCGCGGGCTTCGGGGCCGGCTCCTCGGTGGCCACGAAGACCAGTCCGGGGCGCGCGCCCAGGGCCTTGAAGTTCTCCACGAAGTCGAGATGAAGGTCCGTTTCGCCCAGCTCGGCGACGGCGCCCGACACGACCTTCTGGGTCTCGGGCCAGGCCACGACCGTGGCGCGGCGCGCGCCCTTCGCGTATTCGGCGCCCACCACTTTCCGCGTCGACTCCATGATGTGCTGGAAAAGCCGGATGGTGTGCAAGGTGTACGAGTAAGATTTTCGGGTCTTTTCCAGGGCGCCCTTGAGCGTGAGGAGGTACTCGGTGCGCTTCCAGTCGAGCTGGCGCATTTTGATGTAGCCCTTCTTGGCCAGGCGCAGGAGCAGGAGGTTGGTCATGCCGAGGGACAGGCCGATGCTCTTGGAGATTTCGCGCTGGGTCTGGCCCGGGCGGCGCGCGACCTCCTGGATCACGGTGAACTCGTTCATGGCGACGCCTTTGGAGGGTGGTCGGGGCATTCAGTTCAATGATTGAACAACAAGGATTATACCACGGCTCCGTCGTCGAATCCAGGACGCAGGCGCCGCGCGGCGTTGCGCGCCGCGCCGAGCTCCATCGCGGCCCGCGACGAGCCGGTCAAGGTGGCGACGTGCGGGGTCGCGATGACGCAAGGCAGGCGGGCCAGCGGGCCTCCATAGGGCTCTTCGGAAAAAACGTCGAGCGCCGCTCCGGCCAGGCGCCCGGCGACCAGCGCGTCGTGGAGGGCGGCCTCGTCGACGAGGGAGCCGCGGGCGGTGTTGACGAGGAAGGCGCCGGGCTTCATCCGGGCGATCTCGCGCGGGCCGAGCAGGACGGCGCCGGTCCCGGCGTCGGCGTGAAGTGACACGAGGTCGCTGGCCGCGAGCAGCTCGTCGAGCGGGCAGAGCCTAGTCTGCGGCGGCAGCGACGCCGGGCTCGCCAAGGGGTCGCAGACGAGGAAGCGCGGGCCGAAGGGGGCGAGCAAAGCCTGCGTCGCGCGGCCGATGCGGCCGAAGCCGACCAGGCCGATCGTCCATTCCGGCAGCAGGCGCCCCGTGCGCTTGACCCACTTGCCCTCGCGGAAGTCGGCGATGTGGCGCGGCAGGTTGCGCGCCAGGGCGAGTATGAGCGTCGCCGTCATCTGCGCGACGGGCTGCACGACCTCGTCGCGCGTGACGAGCACGTCCACGCCGCGGGCCTTCGCGGCGGCGAGGTCGATGGCGTCGGTGCCCACGCCGCAGCGGCTGATGCACTTGAGCCCCGGCAGGGCCGCCAGCACGGAGTCGTCGTAGGGCTCCACTCCGGCGAGGATCGCGGCGGCGCCGGCGGCCTCGCCGGCGATCTCCTCCTTTTTCAGGCGCCGGCCGAGACGGTTGAGGCGGACCTCGCAGCCGGCCTTCTCGAGGAGCTCGAGGGGGCGTCGGTCCTCCTCGCAGAACTGCTGCAGGGCGACGTAGACGATCGGACGATTCATGGCTTCCTCCCGGAGATGGCGGTGACCTTGTCGGCGCCCCAGGCCGCGGCGAACTTCTCCGCGGCCCGCGCGAGGGCCGCGTCGCGGGCGAGCCCCTCGCGAAAGCCGGCGAGCGTCCAATCGAGGAACTGGCCGACGCGCCGCGCCCCGCCGCCGTCGCGGTAGGGATCGATCTCGGGCAGAAGCTTCGACCAGTCCCCGAGCCCGTCGATCCCGCCGGGGCGGGTGAAGTGTTCGTGAAGGGAAGACCACAGCGACTCCCAATCCGGAAACACGACCTTCGGGCCGAGGCGGTGAAGAGGGCTGACGGTCCAGCCTTCCTGATCGACGAGAAGCGTGGGGACGCCCGCGAGCGCGGACTCCACGGCCGCCGTTCCCGCGCAGAGGTGGCCGTGCGCGACGATGTCGGCCGCCAGCGCCGCGGCCGTCGGCGGCACGGCGGAGTACAGCGGGCCCGCGTCGAGAAGGATGAAACGGCCCGTGGCCTCGGCCCGGCTCAGAAGGTCGGCCAGGGGCGCCAGCCGCCGACGCAAGGTGCGGGGGGCCTTGGGCTTGGCCACCACACCGAGCCAGGGATGCTCCAGCACTTTTTCGAGGAGGAGGCGGTAGTTGGAGCGCTGGAGCTCGTGGCCGGTATGCCAGCGGTCGTCGTCGATCGAGTTCTCGTCGAAAAGAGCCACGATCTTTTTCGCTCCGGCCGCTTCGAGGCGGGCGCGCAGCGCCGCGGCGGCGGGCCGGCAGGCCTCGACCATGTGGCCGCTCACGTAGCCGGTGACGACTGCGTAAGGCACGCGGGAGCCGTCCTCCGCGGAGAGGGCGGCGTTGCGGAGAGAAAAAAGGAACTGGACGTCCGCGTCCACGCGCAGGCCGGGCGTCGAGAGAGCCTGGTAGGCGCGCTGATAGATGGCGGTCACGCCGCCCGCGTCCTGGACTCCGTCGGCCACCGCGCAGTGCGTCTCGTCGAAGGAATAGCCGGAAACGAATAGGCGGATGCCGCGGCGCCGGCAAAGCTCGGACCAGAAGCTCCGGCGGCGCAGGTATTCCCGGCCGCGGTCGATCAGCCATCGGCGCTCGGGCCCCGCTTCCGGCAGCGCCATGCTCAGGCGGGGCGGAGCTTCACGGGGCATGAACAGCGGCAAGGACGCGTCGGCCGTCGCCATGGGGTGGATGGCCAGCGCTTCCATGCCGTGACGGCGGACCTCCTCGAGGCGGGCGCGGTCGAGCGGGTCGTTCGTCAGCCCGAAAAGAACCAGGACGTCGCGCCGCGGCAGGGAGGACTGCTGGACGAAAAAAAGGTTCGAGAGCTGGTCCTTCTTGTCGAGGTTGAGCTGGCCGTAAAATTCCGCGGCGAGCAGCGGTCCCGCCGCCGGCGTGTCGTCCTGCGCGCGCGCCGACAAGGCGTTCAGCCCGTGAGCCTGGAGCAGGCGCAGACGCTCGCGCGCGGGGCCCGAGATCCAGCGCCGCAGGAGCCGGGCGGCGGAGACGGCGCGGGGGCCGGCAATGACGACGACGCCCTGCCTTTCGGCGTAACGGCGAATGACCGCGAAGAACGGACGCCGTTCGAGCAGGAGCACCGGCCTGTCCTCGCCCGCCTTGCGGGCGTGCCAGCGCGCGACGCCGATCAGGTACATCGCCTTCCAGAGATCGAGGCCTCCGTCGCCTCCGGCGACGATGGCGGATTTCTCCAGATACGCGCCGAGGCGCCCCTCGCCCGCGGCGGCGGCGGCGAAAGCGGGGTCTTTGACGAGGTCGGCGAGAATCTCCCGCGAGTCCTTGCCGGAGAGACGCAGGCGCAGGAGCAGGCCGTCCTCGCCGCGGACGTCGATCATCCGGAACGGAAGCTTCTCGACCGGCGCGGGGCGGCAGGCGGCCCGCGCGAGGAAGAGTCCCGCGCGGGAGGCGTCGATGGCCCAGAGGCGGGATGATCCGTGCTCGCGCAGGGCCGAGAGGGCGGCCGGAACCGAGGCCGCGGTCAGGTTCTCGACGAACAGGCTCACGGCGCCGCGGCGGCGAGCTCCGCGCGCACGGCGTCCGCGCAGAACCGGACCTCCTCGTCGGTCAGCCCCGCGCCCGAGGGAAGGCTGACGGAGTCGTGGTAGAGCTCAGTGGCGTGCTCGACGGCGTACGCGCGGCAATCCTTGAACGGGGGCAGGTCGTGGATCGTGTGCCAGAGGGGACGGGCTCCCACGCCGCGCGCGTGCAGGCCCTTGATGAAACGCTTGCGCGTCTCGAGGTCCGCGCCGCGCAGGCGCACCGTGTAAAGCCAGAAGGTCGCGTCGACTCCGGCGGGCTTGGGCATGGGAACGATCCCGGGGACGGCCGCGAAAGCGGCGTCGTAGGCGGCGGCGATGGCGCGCTTGCGGGCGACGAAGCCGGGAAGCTGCTCCAACTGGGCCAGGCCGAGCGCGGCCTGGAGGGTCGTCATGCGGTAGTTGTAGCCGATCTCGTTGTGGACGTACTCCTCGGGGTCGTCCTTGGCCTGGGTGGTGAGGTAGGCGGCCTTGCGGGCCAGGGCGGCGTCGGCGCTCACGATCATCCCGCCGCCGCCGCTCGTCACGATCTTGTTGCCGTTGAAGCTGAAGCAGCCCATGTCGCCGAAGGTCCCGGCGGCGCGGCCCTTGTAGGACACTCCGAGCGCCTCGGCCGCGTCCTCGACGACCTTCACGCCGCGCTCGCGCGCGGCGGCGGCGATGCGGTCGATCTCGCAGGCCAGGCCCAGGAGGTGGACGGCGACCACGGCCCGCACGGGGCGCCCGTTGCTCCGGTCGACGCAGACGCCGGCGCGCATCTCGCACTCCTCTCGCAGGAAGCGCTCGACCTTGGCCGCGTCCATCTGATAGGTCGCGGGGTCGGCGTCCATGAAGACCGGGAACGCGCCGCAATAGCGGATCGCGTTGGCCGGGGCCACGAAGGTCAGCGCGGGGACGAGAACCTCGTCGCCGGGCTTGACGCCGACGCAGAGCAGCGCCGTGTGCAGGGCGGCGGTGCCGCTGGCCGCGGCGACGGCGTGGGGCGAGCGCACGGCCGCGGCAAAGGCCTTCTCGAAGCGCTCGATGAACGGGCCGGCCGTGGAGACCCAGCCCGTGTCCAGGGCCTCCTTGACGTACTTCCACTCGTTGCCGCCCAGCACGGGCTCGGACAGGGGGATCATGCGCCGGGTCATGGCTTGCCTTCCTTGCCCCAGGCCGCGGCCTGGCGCTGGGCCTTGTCGTAGTCGGCGGGCAGGCCTATGTCGAGCCAATACTCCCTGATGGGGAAGCTGGCGACGCGGCGGCCGGCCTTGAGCAGGCGGGCGATCAGATCGGTCATGTCGAAGCGGCGGCCTTTCGGCACGAGGCGCGCGGCGCTCGGCTCGACGAGGTAGACCCCGGCGCCGACGAAGAATTCGTAGGTCGGCTTCTCGACGATGCGGCTGACCATGTGGTCCTTGGTCTCCACGACGCCGTAGGGAACCTTGAAGTCGTACTGGCTGACGGCGGTCGTCAGCTCGGCCTTGGCCTGCCGGTGATAGTCGAGCATGGCCCGGAAATTGATCTTGGTAAGGACGTCGCCGTTCATGACGAGCGTGGTCTCCTTGACCGCGCCCAAAAGTCCGAGGGCGCCCGCCGTGCCCAGGGGCTGGTCCTCGTAAACGTAGGAGAGATCGAGCCCGAGGCGCTTGCCGTCGCCGAAGTGCTCGGTGATCTTCTCCTTCTTGTGGTGCGTGGAGACGTTCACCTTGCGTATGCCCACGTCGCGCAGCTGCTCGAGGATGCGCTCCATGAGCGGGCGGTCGCCGACGGCCAGCATGGGCTTGGGCGTGTTCTTGGTGAGCGGAAACAGCCGGCTGCCCTTGCCTCCGGCCATGACCACCGCGCGCACCGGCAGGTCCTTCAGCCCGACGAGGTCGTCGAGCGTGACCAGGCTCTTGACCCGCCCGTTCCGGTCCACGATGGGCAGGTGGAGGAGATTCTTCTTGACGAGAAGCTCGAGGCACTTCTCGCGCGTGGTCCCGGCGCGGGCGCTCAGGGGTTTGGCGAACGCGGTCCCCTTCTTGCGCTCGAGCAAGGTGCCCACCGGGCGGTCCATGGGCGTGCGGGCGAGCATGGCGCGGCGCAGGTCGCCGTCCGTCACGGTGCCGAGCAGGCGGCCGCGCCCGTCCACGATGAGGACGATCCCAAGGTGATGCTCGTCCATGCGCGCGGCGGCATCGCGGATGGAGGTCGAACGCGTGACGCAGTAGTCGCGGACGTCCCGGCCTTTGTCCATCAGGCGAGGCCCCCGTTGACGTCGATCACCGCGCCGTTGACGTAGGAGGCTCCGTCGCCGACGAGGAAGGCCACGGCTTCGGCGACTTCCTCCGGGCGGGCCAGGCGTCCCATCGGGTGGGCCGCGGCGAGCGCCTTGCGGCGCGCGGCGGGCACGGCGGCGCGCAGCATCGCGGTCTCGGTCTGGGACGGAGCGACGCAGTTGACCGTGACGCCGTCGCGGGCGACGGCCGCGGCGAGCTGGCGGGTCAGGCCCACGACCGCGTACTTGGAGGCGGTGTAAGCGGGAGAGGCGGTGAGGCTGTAGGTGCGGCCGGCGATGGAGCCCAGGAACACGACGCGCCCGAAGCGGCGGCGGCGCATGCCGGGGATCACGGCCTTCGCGCAGAGATAGGAGCCCACGGCGTTGACGCGCAGCGTCCGCTCGAAATCGGCGGCCGCGACCGAGAGGGCCGGCGCCGCCTCGGCGACGCCGGCGCAGCAGACGAGGGCGTCGACGCGGCCGAGCCCGCGGAAGACGCGCGCGACCGAGCCTTCCACGGATACGTCGAGGCGACGCGAGTCCCGGCCGTCGCGCGCGCCGCGCGCCAGCACGATCACGCGCCAGCCGCGGCGCCGCAGAAGGGAGGCCACGGCCTTTCCGATGCCGTCGGTGCCGCCCGTGACGGCGGCGATTCTTTTAGCGGACATAGATGTGCTCGAAGTCGCGCGCGCCGTTGGCCAGGCGTATGCCGGGCTTGTCTCCGACGCAGGTGATCTTATGCGAGAGGCCCTGCGGGCAGTTGACGACCTGGCCGGGCTTGGCGCGGACGACGGTGCCGTCGCCGAACTGCCACTCGAACTCGCCCTCGAGGACCATCCACCACTCGCGATGGGTGACGTGGCAGTGCTTGCGCGCGCCTTCTCCGGGCCGCTGGCAGATCAGGGCGCTCTGGTCGGAGTTCGAGTAGACCAGGATGTAGATCCAGGGCGCGGCGCCCATCTTGAGCTTGACCGACTCGAGGTCGGTCAGGCGCGCGTTGGCGCCGGTCTCGACGAAGGTCGTGACCCCGTCCTTGCCGATCAGGTCGCAGAGCTCGTGCTCGATGCCGAGCACGTCCTCTCCGAGCTTGAATTGGCCGACCTGCTCGCGCTGGCGGCGGTGGCGCAGGCAGGCCTCGATCATCGTCAGGTCGTCCCAGGTGTCGGCGTCGAGCGCCGAGATCTTGTCGAGCTCGAAGGTCCCGACCTTGCCGCAGAAGGTGGGGCCGTTTTCCGCGGGGTCGTCGCGGCGGTACGAGGCGAGGAAGGACTCGGACTTCCAGGCCGAGAGCGCCCAGCTGATCATCCGCAGAGGAGGCAAGGTCTGGGTTGGAATCTTCTTGGCCATCGAGAAGTTGAGCGGCTTGTCGCCCCAGAAGGTCTCGGTGTAGCGCTCCTCGACGGTGAAGAGGGAGTCGTACGCCTTCTCCTCCATGGTCTTGACGAAGGCCGCGATCGTCTCGGGCTTGACGAGGGGGGAGGTCGTGTGGACCTGCGTCAGCAGGCAGGGGCCGACCGTCTCCATGAAGTCGGTCAGGAAGTGATCGTGGGTCTGGCAGCGGTCGCCGGAGCACTGCCGGGACTTGCTCGTCATCGTGCAGGCCGAGCCGCCGCGCGTCGGAGGGCGTTTATGGAACTTCAGTCCGAGGTGTTCGGCCAGCTCGCCGAAGCGGTCGTGCTCCGAGTTGACCCAGATCTCATCGAAGACGCCGGCCTTCTGGCAGGCCTCGGCGACCTTGAACAGCATCGGATAGCCGTCGACGAGCAGGAGGTTCTTGTCCGGTATGCGCGTGCTGCCGAGCAGAACGGGGATCATGGCGACTTTCTTCACGCGGGCACCTCCACGGCTGCGGCGGGCGTTCCTTTCAGGTAGCGGGACTCGTAGTCGCGGCAGAGGCGGCGGAGGACTTCGAGGCCCTCCGGGCTCGCCTCGGCCGCGGCGTAGTCCCAGCGGCTCTTGAGCTCGGCGGCCTCGCTGCCCCCCTCGGGCGGGCGCCAGCCGTTGTCGCGGTAGATCGGCAGGTCGATGCCGTCGGCGATGCGTTTGCGGGGGACCTTCTGCCTGGCGAGCTCCCGCCGCGTCGCCTCACCCGCCTCGGCGCCGATGAGGGCGGTCAGGCGCGCCATCCAGGGCTCGGGGTCCAGGACGAAGGGCTCGAAGGGCACGACGAGAACGCGTGCCTTGTGCTCGGGCGCAAGGCCCTCGTGGGTCGAGCGGGCCGCGGCGAGGAGGCGGTCCATGATGTGGATGGAACGGTCCATCATGTTCGAGCGCGCCCAGAGCTCCTCCCAGCCGCGCGTGAACCAGGGCAGGGCCTCTCCGCCGTGCTCGAGCCACAGCGAGAAATTCCGGGGATCGCGCGCGTAGCGCGGCGCGAAAAGGCGGATCTGCTTGAGCATGTGCAGCGGATGCCGGACGACCTCGATGAAGGCGAGCCGGTCGCCCAGGGCTTTGAAGAGCGGCGCGCCGGTGACGAGGAGATTGTGGGTGACGAGGTTGAGGATGGGGCGCTCGCGCTCGATGCGGGGCATGACCGCGCCGTCGCCCGGCTGAAAAAGCCGCGTGAAATAGCGCCACGGGCGCGGCGTGTGGAACACCCCGGAG
>JAQTNG010000052.1 GCA_028714015.1 Elusimicrobiota bacterium
ACCTTGCCCGTGTTCGCGGACAAGCGGCTCGTGATCGTGCGCAGCCCGAAGATCCTCGCCGAGGCGCGCGCGGCCTTCGCCGAGTACCTGCGCGCCCCCTCGGCCACGACGACGCTCGTGCTCCAGCCGGAGGACCGCCGCCCGGACAAGAAGGACGCGCTCGCCGCCGCGGCCGCGGCCGCCGGCGCGGTCTGCATTTTCTCCCCGCTCACCGAGGAGGAGGCCGTCGAGCGCCTCTTGGCCGAGGCCAAGAAGGCGGGAAAGAATCTGAACCCGGAGGCGGCGGGGGCTCTCGTCGATGAGGCCGGGACGGATTGGGGGATCCTGAGCGGCGAGCTCGAGAAGGCCTTGCTGTTCGCCGGGAAGGCGACGGACATCGGCATGGAGGCCGTGTCGGCGAGCATGGGCTTTCGCAAGGCGACCGATCCCTGGGCTTTCGAGCGCCTCGTGTCCGCCCGGGACCTCAAAGCCTGCCTGACTTACCTGCGCGAGGCGTTCGCGGACGCGAAGCCCGACGAGGTCGTCTTCCGATCGCTCGCCCAGGCACGCGCCGCCTACCTCAAGCAGCTCAAGGCCAAGCGCATGCTGAAGGCCGGCGCTCCCCAGCGAGAGATCGAGATGAAGCTGCGCATATTCTACGACCGCGACTTTTTCGCGCGCGCCCAGCGCGTCAGCGAGGAGCGCCTGCGCCGCGACCTGCGCCGCCTGCTCGAAGTCGAGACCGACCTGAAGTCCAAGGCCTGGCTCGACGCCAAGATCGAGTTCGAATGCGTCGTCGTCGAGCTCTGCACCCCCACCGCCCGCCTATAAAACGGTGTCAGGCCTGCCGAACGGACAGTATTCCAATGGGAATTACCGATAGGAATACTGTCCGTTCGGCAGGCCTGACACCAAAGCGAAGCGCCCGTCCCTCGCGGGACGGGCGCTCGTTATTACGCCGGTGAAAGTCTTACTTCGCGGCGACGGCGGTCAGCTTGTTGACCTGGGCGGCCAGGCGCGACTTCTTGCGCGCGGCGGCCTTCCAGTGGATCGTTCCGCTCTTGGCGGCCTTGTCGAGCGCGGCGGAGGCCTTGCCCGTCAATTCTCCGAGCCCCTTGATGTCCTTGCTCTTCGCGGCGTCCATCACGGCGCGCACGGCGAGGCGGACGTTCTTCTTGATGCCCGCGTTGTGGATCGCGTGCTTCAGGGACTGGCGGTGAGCCTTGAGTCCCGACTTGTGACGCATCTGCTTCATCTTTGCCATAGTTTTGAAATTATGGCTTTTTAGCGGCCCTCCCGTCAATGAGCCTCCGTCGAGGCCCCCGCCGCCGGATGTTCCCGGCGCCCATTGATATACTGTAGCCATGGAGCCCTTGGACCGCCGCCATCTCCCCCACAAGACGGGCGTCTACATCATGTGCGACGCCGGCGGCGAGATCCTCTACATCGGCAAGGCGCTGGACCTGGCCAAGCGGGTCGCCCAGTACTTCAACCCCAACAAGGAAGACCTCAAGAATCAGAGCCTCGTCCCGCTGATACGCCGCATCGACTACGTCCTCTGCGAGTCCGAGCGCGAGGCGCTTCTGATCGAGCGTCGTCTGATCAACGAGCACCAGCCCTTCTTCAACGTGATGTGGAAGGACGGCAAGACCTATCCTTACCTCAAGATCACCATGGGCGAGGACTACCCCCGGATCTTCACGACGCGGCGCAAGATCCGGGACGGGGGCGTTTATTTCGGGCCTTACCCGAAAGTCACCCCCATTCGGGCCCTCCTCCGCTACCTCTGGAAGCAGCGCCTGTTCCCGCTGCGCCCATGCAGCTGGGACTTTTCGGAGGCGAAGCCTCTCGACAAACGCAAGATCACCGGCTGCCTGTACTACCACACCAAGGAATGTCCGGCGCCGTGCGCGGGAAAGATAACCAAGAACGATTACCGGGACATCGCGGCCCGCGCCGTGCTGTTCTTTAAAGGAAAATACGAGGACCTTAGGGACGAGTTCCAACGGGACATGAAGTCCGCGTCGAAAGCCATGGATTACGAGCGCGCGGGACAATTGCGCGACAACGTCCTCGCCCTGTCCCAGATGGGAGAACGGGTGCGGGTGCGCGCCGTCGAGGCCGACGAGGTGGGCGGGCACACCGCGCGGACCCAGATGGTCACCGATCTGCAGAAGGCCCTGCTGCTGTCGGCGCCGCCGGTGCACATCGAGTGCTTCGACATCTCCCACTTCCAGGGCCACCAGACCGTCGCCTCGATGGTCTGTTTTTCCGGCGGAAAGGCCAACCGCGACCACTACCGGAAGTTTAAGATCCGGGACACGGCGGGGATCGACGACTTCAAGTCCATGCACGAAGCCGTGTATCGCCGCTACGAGCGCCTGAAGGCGGAGAAATCAGCCTTGCCCGACCTGATCCTCATCGACGGCGGCAAGGGCCAACTGAGCGCCGCCCAGAAGGCGCTCAAGGAGCTCGAGCTCAAGATCCCGATGGCCTCGCTCGCCAAGCGCATCGAGGAGGTGTTCATCCCCGGGCGCGCCGAGTCCATCCTCCTGCGGCTCGACGACCCCGCCCTGCGCCTGCTCCAGCAGCTGCGCGACGAGGCCCATCGCTTCGGCGTCGCCTACCACCGCCTGCTGCGCGACAAGCGCCTGTTCGAAGAGTGACGGCAACGCCGATGCGGGCCGGGGCGGGAGATCGACCTTCGCCGGGGACGGTCGGGATTGACCCGACCTCCGGGGGCTGTCCGCGACTGTAAAAATCTCCCTTGTCGCGGCAGACCCAGGCCGCCGGCGAAGGTCGATCTCCCGCCCCGATTAAATCACCTTGCCGGCAACGGCAACGGCGTTATCGCCTGCGGCGATGGGCTTCTTTGTGAGAACACAACGGCCAAGGAAGCTGGGTGGGCGACTCCTTGATAAGGCCCGGCGGGGCAATCATGCCCGATGGGGCGTGGGGTCCGCCGCGACAAGAGGTCTTTATATGTCGCGGACGGACCCCCGAGCGAGGTCAATCCGAGCGTCCCCGGAGGGCATGATTGCCCCGCCGGGCCGTCTCGAGACGCTCTAGCCCTGCTTGCCGGCCAGCTCGCCCATGCCGAACATGGGCATGAACATCGCGATGACGATCGTGCCGATGATGAGGCCCATGACGACGATGACGATGGGCTCGATCAGCGACGTCAGGCCTTTGACCGCGGTGTCGACCTCCTGGTCGTAGAAGTCCGCGATCTTCGCGAGCATGATGTCGAGCGCGCCGGTTTCCTCGCCGACGGAAATCATCGAGGTCACCATGTTCGGGAAAATGCCCGACTTCTTGAGCGGGTCCGACAGGTGGCCGCCTTCGCGGATGGACTCGCGCGTCAGGTTGACGGCGTCGGCGATGACGACGTTGCCGGCCGTCTGGGCGACGGTCTCCAGCGCCTGCATGATCGGCACGCCCGATTTGATCAAGGTCCCGAGCGTGCGCGTGAAGCGCGCGACGGCGACCTTCTTGAGGATCGGCCCGAAGATCGGAGCCTTGAGCGACTGGCCGTCGACCCACTTGTGGCCGTACGGCGTCGAGTAGAACTTCTCGAAGCCCTTCCAAGCGGCGAACGGGAACGCGACGATCAGGTACCACCGCGCCTTCATCGCGTCGGAGATGTCGATGAGCATCTGGGTCGGCAGCGGCAGCTCGGCGCCGAAGCCCGCGAAGATGTTCTTGAAGGTCGGAATCACGAAGATCATCAGGAAGACCGTGACGATCGAGCAGATCGAGAGCACGATCGCGGGGTACATCATCGCCCCCTTCACCTTGGCCTTCAGCTCCTCGGAGCTCTCGAGGTAGGCGGTCAGGCGCTCGAGGATGGTGTCCAGGATGCCGCCGAGTTCGCCGGCCTTGACCATCGAGCAGTACAGGTCGGGAAAGGCATTCGGGTGCTTCTTCAGCGCGTCGGAGATGGACAGGCCGGCCTCGATGTCGGCCTTGACGCCGCCGAGCACTTCCTTGAAGGCGGGGTTCTCGGCCTGGCTCTCGAGGATGCCGAGGCTCTGCACGATCGGCACGCCGGCGCCGACCAAGGTGGACAGCTGGCGGGAGAAAAGCGACAGGTCCTTCGAGGGAATGGCGGCCTTGCCCTTCTTCCAGCCGACCGCGGCCTTGAGCTTCTCGAGCGGCGATATGGACTTCTCGGCGATCTCGAGCACGACCATCTTCTGGCCGCGAAGCTTCTCGACGGCGGCGCGCTGCTCGTCGGCGTCGATGGTCCCTTCCATCACGAGGCCGGCGGCGGTCTTGGCTTTATAGCTGTATGAGGGCATTGATTCCCCTTATTCTACGATTGTGCGGGCGTCATGTGTCGCTGCATCAGGCGGCGAAGGTCCTCGGGGTCCATGGAATGGGCCATGGCCTCCTGGAAGGTGATCTTCTGCCTGAAATAGAGGTCGGCGAGGGACTGGTTCATCGTCTGCATGCCGATCTTGCCGCCCGTCTGGATCGCGACCTGGATCTGCTCGACCTTCTGCTCGCGGATCAGGTTGCGGATCGCGGAATTGACGATGAGCGTCTCGCACGCCAGTACGCGGCCGGTCCCCGTCGAGTGGCTCAGCAGCTGTTGGCAGAGGACGGCCTGAAGGACGAAGGAAAGCTGGACGCGCACCTGATCGAGCTGATGCTGGGGGAACACGTCGATGATGCGGTTGATCGTCTGGGCGCAGTCCGTCGTGTGGAGCGTGGCCAGCACCATGTGGCCGGTCTCGGCGATGTTGAGCGCGGCCTGGATCGTCTCGAGGTCGCGCAGCTCGCCGATGAGGATCACGTCCGGGTCCTGACGCAGGATGTGCCGCAGCGCCGCGCCGAAGGTCACCGTGTCCGAGCCGACCTCGCGCTGATTGATGACGGACTTCTTGTGCGAGTGCACGAACTCGATCGGGTCCTCGATCGTCACGATGTGCGCGGCGCGCGTCTCGTTGATGAAGTCGATCATGCTGGCCAGGGTCGTCGACTTGCCCGACCCCGTCTGCCCGGTGACCAGGATGAGGCCTTTCGGGAGCTTCATGATGTCGAGGATCGACTTGGGCACGCCGATCTCGTCGAAGGTCTTGAAGGAATTCGGGATCGCGCGGATCGCGGCGCCGACCGAGCCGGTCTGGCGGTACACGTTCATGCGCACCCGGCCGATGCCGCGCAGGTTGAAGGCCAGGTCGAGCTCGTTGGACGCCTCGAAGCGCTGGCGCTGCTGGTCGTTGAGCAGGGAGTAGATCAAGGTCTGCGCCATCTCGCTGTTGAGCTTCTCGAACGGCGTCGGCAGCAGCGCGCCGTCGATGCGCAGCGTGGGCGGGGCGCCCACCGTCAAATGAAGGTCGGACGCGCCGCGCTCGTGCATCAGCAAAAACAATTCGCCCATCGAGACCATGCTCTCTCCCTGGGGTCAGACCTCCCGTTGTTGCGTAAAACGCAACAACGGGAGGTCTGACCCCATTATGTATCGCCGTCCGCCGCCGTCACGCGCATCATTTCCTCGGCGGTCGTCACGCCCGAGAGGAGCTTGCGCACGGCGCACATGCGCAAAGTCAGCATGCCCTGCTTCATCGACTGCGTCTTGATTTGCTTTGCAGAAGCGCGATCTAAGATAAGCTGGCGGATCGCGTCGGTCACTTCCATGACCTCGTAGAGGCCCTGGCGGCCGCGGTAGCCGGTGCCGGCGCAGTTCTCGCAGCCCTTGCCCTTATAGAGCGTGATCTTCTTATTGACCAGCGAGGCCGCCTGGAGCTGGACCTCGGGCCCGCCGAGCTTCAGCAGCCAGTCCTTCTCGACCTCGTAGCCCTCCTTGCACTTCAGGCAGATGCCGCGCAGCAGGCGCTGGGCCTCGATCATCAGCATCGCCGAGCTGACGAGGAAGGGCTCGACGCCCATCATGCCCAGACGCGTGATCGTCTGCGAGGTGTCGTTGGTGTGCAAGGTCGAGAAGACCAAATGGCCCGTGAGCGCGGCGTTGATCGCGATCGTCGCCGTCTCCTGGTCGCGGATTTCGCCGACCATGATGACGTCGGGGTCCTGGCGCAGGAAGGAGCGCAGGGCCGCGGGGAAGGTCAGCCCGACCTGGTTGTTGATCTGGACCTGGTTGATGCCCGCGAGCTGGTACTCGACGGGGTCCTCGGCCGTCATGATGTTGCAGTCCGGCGTGTTGAGGTTCGCGAGCGCCGAATAGAGCGTCGTCGACTTGCCCGAGCCGGTCGGGCCGGTGACGAGGGCGACGCCGTAGGGCGCCTCCATGGCCTTCTTGAAGACGGCCATCGCCTCCGGCTCGAAGCCGAGCTGGGTCATGTTGACCTTCAGGCCCGACGAGTCGAGTATGCGGGTGACGATCTTCTCGCCGGGGGCGCAGGGCAGGACCGACACGCGCATGTCGACCTCCTTGCCTTCCATCTTGATGCGCATGCGCCCGTCCTGGGGCACGCGCCTCTCGGCGATGTTGAGGTTCGACATGATCTTGACGCGCGCGCAGATCGCGGCGTGGAACTTCTTCGGCGGCGAGGGCTGCTCGTGCAGGACGCCGTCGATGCGGTAGCGGATGCGCAGGTCCTTGGCGTAGGCCTCGATGTGAATGTCCGAGGCCTTGGCCTTGATCGCTCCAGCGATGATCAGGTTCACCATCTTGATCACCGGGGCGTCCTCGGCCGCCTGCTCAAGCCCGCTCTCGGCCTTATCGGCCTTATCCTCGACCTGCTCGAGCTCGTCGGCCGCGGCCTCGTTGTCCGACTGCTGCTTGACGATGTCCTCAAGAGCTTCCTGCGAGGTGGCCTGCTTGTAGTACTTCTCGTGGGCGGCCGAGATCTCGGCCTCGGAGGCGAGACAGCCGATGACGTCGCAGCCCAGCTGCATCTTGAGGTCGTCGAGGATCATCACGTCGAGAGGGTCGGCGATGGCGACGGTGAGCCGGTCCTTCGTCTTGTTGAACGGCATCAGCATCTTCTGCCGCGCGATGGACTCCGGGACCGCCGCGATCGCCTCTTCGGGGATCTCGCCGATGTCGGCGAGGGACACGTAGGAGATTCCGGTCTTCTCGGCGAGGAACTGGAGAAGCTTCTCCTCTTCGATGAAGCCCTTTTCGATCAGCAGGGAGCCCAGCTTCTCGCCGCCTATTTTCTGGGCGTCGAGGGCCTCCTGAAGCTTATCGGCGCTGATGAGCTTCTCTTCGACAAGGAAGTCGGCGAGACGCCGGGAGAGTCCGAGGGAGATGACGTGTTGGGTCGCGGCCATTCCCTTATAGGTTAGGACCCACGCCGATTTTTGTCAAGGCCGCTCCCAAGAATGGGCATATTAATAAGAAGTGAACGAAAAGCCCCTAGATGCCCGAATTGATGGTGTCCGAGCCGAAAGTTCCGTCGTCCTCGGCGGGCGGGCGGAGCTCGCCGGAGTCGGGCAGGGGCAGGAGCGGCACTTCCTTCGGCTCCTCGCGGACGGCTCGGCGCTTCGGGGCGGCTTTCTTCGCGGGCTTTTTCTTGGCCTTCGGCGCTTCGGGGGGTGGGCCCCCGGCGAGCATCTGGCGGGCTTCGATGTTCTTGCCCATGACGATCCCGTTGGGATCCACCTCGAATAGGTACAAAGCGCCCCTGCCTCCCGACGCGCCGGGAACCAGGCGATACTCGACGAGCACGGTGCTGTCCCCCGTCGTGCTCGCGTTCCATTCTTCAGTGCCCGCGTTCGGGTCCGCCGTATACGAGTACTGCAGCCAGCGGCCGACCGTGCCGCGGCCGCCGTCAAGCGGGAAATTCTTGACCGCCTCGATCGCGGCCGCATGCCCGGCCGACGGCCCGGGCGGAGGGGCGGGCGGCGCCGCGGGGGCCGGCTGGGCGATCTTCGGCTTGACGAACGGGGGCGGCGCGACGGCGCCGTCGTCGGCGGGGAGGCCGATCGGAGCCTTCCCGTCGTCGAGCGTCGCCATGTGCTTCAACTCCTCCTTGGGCTGGCGCATGAAGATCACGCCCAGGATCAGGAGCAAGGTCACGAGCACGCCGCCGGCGATCAGGAAAGCCTTGTTGTTGCGTCCCGGCTTCTTGATCTCGCCCGTCGGCGGGGCGGGCTCGGGTTTGGCGAAGCGCGCGGCGACGGCGTCGTCGGCCGGGGCGGCGGCGCCCGACCGGGCCATCGTCGCAGGGGGCACCATCTGCGCGGTCGCGTCGGAGGATCCGGCCATATCCCCGGACGTGAGGTCGGGGACGGGCTGGGACCGGCTGAGAGTGTTCGGGGGAGGAGCCATCGGCGTCGGGATCGCGGGCTCGGGACGCGGGGGCAAGGTGAACGGATTCATGACCTGGACGGGCTCCGGCGTCGGAACCGGGACAGGGACGGGCGGCGCCATCACGACGGGCGGCGGCGGGATCGGCGCGAGCACGACCGGCGCGGGCGTCGGCACGGCCGGAACCGGCGCCGGGATCGCAGCCGGAAAGGCCGGAGGTTCCGCCGAAGGCGGAGCCGCCGTAGTTTCGATGATCGGCTCGACCTTGAACTCCGGAACCGGATTCTGGGAAGCGCCGGCCGCGGCTTCGTCGGCGCCGATGACCTTGAACGACTTGATTGTCGGGACGATCTTGAACGATTTCGGCTTGCCGAACGAGTAAGCCTTCGGCGCGACGGCGACGGCCGGAAGCTCCGCCGCAGGCGGGACCGGCGCGGCGGCGGCGAAAGAGGGAATGGCGGGAAGCTCCGGAGCGGCAGGAACGTCCGGAGTGGCCGGAGCCGCCGCAAAGGCCGCAGCGGCGGGGAACTCCGCCGAAGGCGGGGCCACCGGGGCCGCGGCGGGAGCGAGCGCGCCGCCGGCAAACGACGGGAAGCCCGCGGCGGCGTCGGTGGGCGCCTGCGGCCACTCGGCGGGCAAAAGCGCCGCTTCGGGCACGGCGGCGACCGGGGGCGGTCCTCCGGGAATCGGAGGCGGCGCCGGCGACAGGAACGTTTTCACCGCGCCGGCCGGAGCGGCCGGGAGTTCCGCCGAAGGCGAAGCCGCTCCGGCCGCGGCGGAGGCTTGCGAACGGAGCTCGAGCTCTTTCGCGGCGAGGCGGCGGGCCAGGTCGGTCTGTCCGGCCTCGAGCTCCGAGACATGCCGGTACATGGCCTCGAGCTGGGCCGTGAGCTCGGAGATCTTTTCGCGCGCGCGGCGGGCCGAGGACTCGTCCGTCGAAATGCGCTCGGAGAGGATGTCCCTGAAGTCCTCCTTGAAGGCCGCGTCCTGGAACAGACCCTCGGCGAACGAGTTCGGGAATTCATCGTCGCCGACAAGACCCGCGGAATCGATCTGAAGCTGGTCGAGGAGGCCGAGGCTGGAGGGAAGATCGTCGAGGAGGCCGCCGGCGCCGCCGGCGGCGATCCCGGTCAGGCCGTCGAGCTCCCCGGCCGGAATCCACGAGCCCCCGGCCGGATCGCCGGCGCACACAAGGGTCCCTGAATCGAGCCCGGGAAGGCCCGACACGGCCTCCTTGTCGAAGGGGCCGAGGATGCGAGATTCCTTATAAACCCAATACTTCACTCGATGCTAGGGTAGCTTCCCGGTGTTACATTTTCAAGGCGGGCCGCGGCGGCGGCCGCGAGATAAGCGAAAAAGAGCCCCCTTCCAAATTCCGTCTGGAAAGGGGCCCATTCGCCCGCGCGGTCCTGCCGGACCCGCGGGTCCTTTTATTCGCCCGCGCGCTCGGTTTCGCCGATGACGCTGAAATCGAGGCCCGGCTCGGCGGCTTCCGTCACCTTCTGCTCGATCTGGTTCTGGTAGGCGATCGAGTAGCGCGCGTAGGGAATCGCCTCGAGGCGCGCGCGCGTGATCGGCTTCTGGGTGGCCTCGCACAGGCCGTAGGTCCCGTTGTCGATCTTGCGGATCGCGGCTTCGACCATGTCGAGCGTGGTGCGCTCGTTGTCGGAGAGCTCGAACATCAGCTCCTTCTCGATGGACTGGCTCGCCTGGTCGACGGAGTCGCCGTTGTCCACGTCATGGATGTTCTGCTTGCGCACCGTCTTGAGGATGTCGTCGCGCATCGCGACGAGCTCGGCCCGGATCGACTTGATCTTCGCCGGCGTCAGCCACGCCAAATCTTTAGCGGAAGCCCCGGCGGCGGCCTTCGGCTTCTCGAGGGTGCTCACGGCCTTCTTCACTGCTTTTTTCGTCATAACGCCTCCGGAAAATTGGAACGTGATAGTATACGAGAATGACCACGCCGCGCAAGACCTATGTTGCCGGGGTCTAGGGCAGGCGGCCGGCGGCGTCCTTGAGGCGGGAGACGACCATGTCCTTGCCCATGATTTCGAGCATGAGGAACAGGGTCGGGCCCTCGGTCCGGCCGCTGACGGCCACGCGGATCGGATGGAAGACCTGGCCGTTCTTGAGGCCTTTCTCCTCGACGAACTTGCGGATGCGCGCCTCGATGGCCTTTTCCTCGAAGGGCGTCAGGCCGTTAAGGACCTCCGCGAGGTCGAGCAGCACCTGCTTGGCGCCAGGCGCCTTGAGCACCTTGTCAAACGCCTTCGGATCAAATTGGACGGATTTGTAAAAGAATTCGATCAAGGTCGGGATGTCGGAGAGCAGCTTGAACTTCTCGTGCTCGAGCGCGACCACGCGCTTGATCTCCGGTCCGGGCAGGCCGATCAGGCCCGCCTTTTCCAAGAAGGGCTTCGCCAGCTCCACGAGTTCGTCCACGGAGGTTTGGCGAATGTACTCGCCGTTCATCCAGTTGAGCTTGACCGTGTCGAAGGTCGCGGGGCTCTTTTGGCAGCCTTCAAGATCGAACTTCGCGATGAGATCCTCGTCGGTAAATAGCTGCTGCGACGCCGTGGTGGACCAGCCGAGCAGCGCGAGGTAGTTGCGCATCGTGTGCGGCAGGTAGCCCTGGTCGCGGTACTCGAGCACCGAGGTGGCGCCGTGGCGCTTGGAGAGCTTCGTGCCGTCGGGGCCCAGGATCATCGACAGGTGCGCGAAGATCGGCGGCGCCCAGCCGAGCGCGAGATAGATCTGGATCTGCGAGGGCGTGTTGGAGAGATGCTCGTCGCCGCGGATGACGTGGGTCATCTCCATCAGGTGGTCGTCGATCACGCAGCAGAAGTTGTACGTCGGGCCGTCGGTCGACTTCCAGATCACGAGGTCCTGCTGGAGATTGTTCTCGAAGGAGACCTTGCCGCGGATCTGATCGTCGACGATGGTCGCGCCCGAAGAAGGCATCTTGAAGCGGATCGAGAATTTCTTGCCGGCGGCCTCCTGTTCCTTGCGGTAGGTGTCGCTCAAGGCCCGGCAGCGGCCCTCGTAGCGCGGCGGGCGCTTCTCGAGCTGGGCCACGCGCCGCATCTCGTCGAGCTCCTCCTTCGTGCAGTAGCAGCGGTAGGCCTTGCCTTCCGCCACGAGTTGGTCGAGATACTTGCGGTAGATCGGCACCCGCTGCATCTGGAAGTAGGGAGAGAACGGCCCCTTGTCGGTTTTGCCGTCGACGGGGCCCTCGTCCCAGTCGAGGCCGAGCCACTTCACCGAGTCCAGGATCGCGGTCACCGAGTCGTCGGTCGAACGGACTTCGTCCGTATCTTCTATGCGCAGGATGAAGTCGCCCTTGTGGCGGCGCGCGAACAGCCAGTTGTACAAGGTGGTGCGGGCGCCTCCGATGTGCAGGAAGCCGGTCGGGGACGGGGCGAAACGCGTGCGGACCTTGGGCGTCGTCATGAGAGGGAGGTCTCCAGTAGTTCTTGAGCGTGCTTGCGGCTGGCGACGGTCGGCTTGCCGCCGAGCATCGTCGCGACCGCCTCGAGGCGGCCTTCGCCGTCAAGGCGGTCGACGCGCAGGCGCGTGCGGCCCGACGCGACGTCCTTGACGGCATGGTAATGCGTCTGCGCGAAGCAGGCGACCTGGGGAAGATGCGTGATGCACAGCACCTGGCGGCCTTTCGCGAGCGCGGCCAGGCGCTCGCCGACGGCGTGCGCGACCTCGCCGCCGATGCCGGCGTCCACCTCGTCGAACACGAGCAGGGCGGTGCGGTCGGCCTTCGCGAAGACGGTCTTGAGCGCCAGCATCACGCGCGACAATTCGCCGCCGGAGGCCGCGCTCTTCACGGGGCGCGGCGGCTCGCCCGGGTTCGGCGCGAGCAGGAACTCCACCGCGTCGGCTCCGGTCCGGGACCAGTTCCCCTCCTCCATTTCGACCGAGCAGGAGAAGCGGGCGTGCGGCAGGCCGAGGACCTTGAGCTCCTTGAGCGCGGCCGCGTCAAGCCTCTTGGCGGCCTTCACGCGCTTATCGTGGGCCTCGTCCGCGAGGCGGGACAGCACGGCTTCGGCCTTCTCGAGCTCCTTGCGGGTCGTCTCGAGGCGCGCGTCGGCGTTGACGAGGCCGTCGAGCTCGCCGGCCAGGCGCTCGCGCGCGGCCAGAACGTCCGCGAGCGTCAGGCCGTGCTTGCGCTTGAGCCGGGCGAGCGCGTCCTGACGCGAGATCAGCGCGTCGAGCGCCGCGGGATCGGCGGAGATGGAATCGCGGTAGGCGCCGAGCTCGCGCGCGACCGAGCCGGCGGAGATGTGCGCGCCCTCGAGCTCGGTGTGGAGGCTTCCGGCGGCCGGATCGAGCTTGGCGAGCTCGGAGACGGCGCGCGAGGCCTTCAGCAGGCGCGCCAAGGCGGCGCCCTCCTCCGCGTAAAGAAGGCCGTAAGCCGTATCGGCGAGGACGCGCAGGCGCTCGGCGTTCTTGAGGCGGGGAAGCCTTTCCTCGAGCTCCTCGTCTTCTCCGATACGAAGCCTCGCGGCGTCGATTTCCTCGATCTGGAAGCGCAGAAGGTCGGCGCGGCGCTCGCGCTCCGCCTCGGACAGGGAAGACGCCTCGAGGCGGGCCTTGAGCCCGGACCACGCGGCGTAGGCGGCGGACAGCGCCTCGCGCTCGGCGTCGAGGCCGCCGAAGCGGTCGAGCAGCTCGAGCTGGGAGGCGGCCTGGAGCAAGGTCCGGCTCTCGTGCTGGCCGTGGAAATCGGCGAAATGATCGCCGACGCGGGCGAGGGCGGCGACCGGGGCGGGACGGCCCGCGATCATCGCGCGCGTGCGGCCGGTCGAGTCCAGCTCGCGCCGCAGCTCGACCGTCTTGCCCGTGAGGCCGAGCTCGCGGCGCAGGTCGGCCGGAACGTCGCCGGCGTCGATCAGGCCCTCGACTTCGAGGCGCTCCGCGCCCGCGCGCAGCCAGGACGAGGAGCCGCGCGCGCCGAGGAGGAAGCCCAGGGCCTCGAGGAGAATGGACTTGCCGGCGCCGGTCTCGCCGGTCAGGGCGGTGAAGCCCGCGCCGAGCTCGAGCTCGACCTTCTCGGCCACCGCGAAATTGAGGACCTTCAGGCGCCTCAGCATGCTAGCGCTGCCCCCACTTCAGCTTGCGGCGCAGAACCTCGAAGAAGGAGCGGCCCGGCGGCAGCAGCAGGCGCAGCGGCGTCTCCGCGCGGCGCACGCGAACCTCGTCGCCGATCTTCAGGTCGCAGCCCGACCGGCCGTCGAGCGAGACGAGCACGCGGGGCGCCTCCCCCTCCCGGCGCTTGCCGAGCCGGATCGTCAGCGGCAGGTGCGCCGGGACGATCAAGGGGCGCTGCGTCAAGGCATGAGGGCAGATCGGAGCCACGAGGGTCACGTCGAGGGAAGGATCGATGATCGGCCCGGAAGCGGCCAACGAATAGGCCGTGGACCCCGTCGGCGTCGCGACGATGAGCCCGTCGCCGAAGTAGTCGGCCACGAAGCGCTCGCCGGAGCGGGTCGAGAGCGTGATCGCGCGCGCCTGCTCGCCGCAGCGGATGACGACCTCGTTGAGCGCCAGGTCCGGCCCGAAGATGCGCCGGCCGCCGCGCAGGACCTCCGCCGAGAGCATCGAGCGCTCCTCGACGGCGAAGCGCCCCGCGAGGACCGAGTTCACGCAGCGCTTCAGGTCGCCCGCCTCGGCCGCCGAGAGGAAGCCCAGCGTCCCGATGTTGACGCCGAGCAGCGGGATGCCGCGCGGGGCGACGTCGCGCGCCACGCGGAGCATGGTTCCGTCGCCGCCGAGCGCGATGGCGAGGTCGGCGTCGCGCAGGGAGCGCGCCGAGGGGACGCTCGCCGCCGTCACGGCGCGCACGCCGCGCGTCTTGAGCAAGGCTCGGACGAGCGCGAGGGTCCGCGACGAATCGGGCTTGGCCTCGTTGAGGAAAATGAGGACCGAGCCGAACGCCCGGCCGGAGGGGGTCTTGAACAAAGTATGAGTCGCCATCGATGACCACCTCGAACGCGGACGCCCGAGGGGCCTCGATTATAGCAAAACGGCCTTCGGCCCTTCGGACGGAAGGTTTTTCGGCTCCGCCGAAAAGTATTTCCGTCAGACCGAGCCGCAGGCGCCACGGCCCGCCCACGGCGCGGCGTTCAAGCGTCCCCGCGCCGAGAGCGCGCGCCGCCCGCCGGGCCGCGGCGCGCGGCGGCTTGGGCCCCATATGCCAAGCCGGGCCGCCGTTGAAGCGCAGCAAAACGCTTCCATCCGTCAGGAACAGAGCCGAGACCGGCGGGCGGGGCTCGAGCGCCCGGCCGAGGGAGAACACGAGGACCGAGCCTGTCAGAAGAACGGCGATCGCGCGTTTTCGGGGCCAGGCCGACAGCGCCCCGAGAAGCAGGAGCCAGGCCGCGATCTCCGCTCCGGTCCACGGCCGCGGCTCGACGGCCGCCCAGGGAAGGGCGGCGGCGCGCACGCAGGTGCGCTCGAAGATCCAAAGCCCCGCGCCGACGAGCTTCGCCGCCGCGGGCGCGGCGGCGGGAAGCCACGCGTCCGCCGCCCACAGCGCGAAGCCCCCCGCGAGCAGAGGCCCGGACAGGGGCACCAGTATGAGGTTCGCGAGCGGCCCGACGAGCGAGGCCCGTCCGAAGACGGCGATCCACAGCGGCCACAGCGCCGCGGCGACGGCGGCGCTGATCAGGAAAAGGGCCGCCGCCGCGCGGGCGAGCCGCGGCCAGCCGGCGGGCGCCGCGCGTTCCGCGGCGCTCCCCGCCCAGATGATCGCCGCGCAGGCCCCGACGCTCATGACGGCGCTCGGCGACAGCGCCGACGCGGGATCGACGAGGAGCATGACCGCGGCCGCGCAGGTCAGCGCGGCGGACGCCGTCGTCTCC
>JAQTNG010000053.1 GCA_028714015.1 Elusimicrobiota bacterium
CAACGACCCCGCCGCCGTGGAGAGGGCCCTGCGCGCGCTCGTCGACGCGAACCCGGAGAAGTACGGCGCGCCGAGCGCCGACATGGCCAAGGTGCACGTCCAGTTCGTGCCCGGCTCCAAAGAGGCCGGCCAGGCCGGCGTGTACTACGCGATTTTCCGGCAGTGGAAGAAGGGTGTCGAGAAGGACGGCACGCCGTACTATCTTCTCGTCGACGGCGGCAGCCTCACCTTCGTGATGAAGGTGTTCAACGACGGCAAGCCGACGATCATGGCGACCGAAGGCCGCCTGTACCCCGGCGTGTCCTCGGACATCATGACGGTGAACTACACCGAAGCCGAGCTGAACGCGCTCGCCTCCAAGCGCCTTCAGTCGCCGCCCGACGCCCAGCCGAGCCAGCTCAAGCAATTCCTGATGAAGGTCTGGAACCGGGTGCGCCCCGGCGCGCGCGCGGCCTCCGTGAACAACGACCCGCCCGTCCTCCTGACGCGCGAGATCACGAACGTCAACGGGACCTGGCGCGCGCTGAACCTCTACCAGGCCTCCGATCTCAACGGGCGGCCGGTCATCGCCGCGGTCGACGTGAAGTCCGGCGACGCCTTCGCCTGGAGCGCCGAGAATCTGCTGAAGAGCGGCGGCCCGATCGCCCCCGGCGCCACGGGCCTGGCGCTCGCGCGCGGCACGACGCTGACCCCCTCCGGCGGCGACCACGGCCCGACGGACGCGCTGCCGCTGCCGTACGCGAACGTCTACGACGCCGCCGGCCGCGTCGTCACCGTCACCGCCGCCGACGGGACCTTCACCGTCCCCGGCGCCGGCGCCGCGGCGAAGCTGACGATCCGCCTCGAGGGAGCGTACGCGAAGGAAAGCGACGACCATGCGGCGAAAAACGGGGCGATGTCGGTGACCGTCACCGCCGTGCCCGGCCAGACCGTGCGCGCGACGCTCAACCCCGACGGCGACGACGCCGAGCTCGCCGCCGACGTCAACGGCTACGTGTACTACTCCAAGCAGGTGGCCTGGCTCAAGGACTCGGCGGGAATCACCGACGAGCGCGTCCTGGCCCCGCTCGCCGGGGGCGTGCGGTCCAACCGCAACGACATGCCCGGCAACGCCTACTACAGCCCCGCCGACGACAGCCTGAACCTGCAGGCCGCCGCGACGATCACGGTCAAGGACAAGAAGGGCCGGCCGCGCAAGCTCCAGTTCGAGAACACCGCGCAGCCCTCGATCATCTACCACGAGAGCACGCACCGCACCGTCCAGATCCTGTCGCAGATCGCGCTCAGCGCCGAGCAGGCCGCGTCGGCGGCGTACCGCTACGTCGCGCATGTCATGAGCCCGGTGATGGACGGCGGCGTCAACGAGGCGATCGCCGACGCCGTCTCGATGTTCATGCGCGGCAATCCCCTGATCGGCGAGGGCTTCTACGCGAACGCCCCGGCCGGCCCCGCCAACGTGATCCGCACCGGCGAGAACACGACGAAGTTCGATCCGAAGAACCCCGACCCGCACGCGCAGGGCGAGGCGTTCATGGGATTCACCTGGGCCGTGCGCCAGGGCCTCGTCGAAGCGCTCGGCGAGGCGGCGGGCGCGGCCTACGCGGCGCTGCTCGTCGTGCCGACGACGCTGTACAGCCAGCCGCAGGACGTGCCGACGGCGATGCTGCACGTGCTCATCGGCAGCATGACCGCCGACGGCCTGATCCCGCACGAGGCCCTGATCCGCGCCGCGGCGCAGGCCCACGGCGTGGTCCTGCCGTCCGTGAAACCGTAGCGATAATCCGCGGGCGGCATTTGCTATACTCGTTTTGTCGCGGGGCCGTGGTGTAGCTGGCCTAACACGCTGCCCTGTCAAGGCAGAGATCGCGGGTTCAAATCCCGTCGGCCCCGCCAGCTTTAAGCCGCACACAAGACGCCATCATCGACGGAGACCGCGCCCAGGACGGACGGCGCGGTCTCCGTCTCTTTTTCGGCCCTGAACGCCATGCTCCGGAGGGGAGGCGACAAGGTCTTCACCGCGCGCGATCAGGGCGCGTCAGATCCAATCTCTCAGGTCGCGCGCCAGCTTTCGCAGCATGCCGAAAAACACGATGGTCCAGGCCCCGAGAGCCGCGAACACGAAATTCTTCGGGATCTCCAGCAAGAAGTCCAATTTCAGCGCGCGCGACAGCTGAAACGTGCAGACCGTGTACATGCCGAGCGGGAATACCATGCCCCAGTATTGCGGATCGTACGCCAGCGTCACCCCTTTGCGCGCGTGACGCCAATAACTGAGAACCAGCAGCAGCGGGATCCACCAGGTGCAGGTAGCCCAAAAGAGCAGCGTGAATCCCTTGAGAAAGCCCACGAGCTCGGGCAAGAAGGCGGCGCGATCGGCGTTGAGGATGAGCGTCGCTCCGGCCAGGGTCGTGATCGCCGCCGCCCCCATGCTGATCCAATACGGCGGGGTGAGGGACTCCGGTTCGATTTTAAGAAAGAGCAGGCGGTAAACGATCATCGAGGCGATCCAAAAGTAGAGCATGCCGCCCAAGACATACAGGCAAAACGCGGTGAAGAGCATCAAGTCCCGCCCCGCCGTCAACTGCGCAGAGAGCAGCGCCCCCAGGACGGAAAGGGACTGGGTGCTGACGATAATGAGAAGCCAGGCGCCGTTGAGCCCCTTTTCCAGGAGCGGCTTCGTTTCGGCGATAGCCGCCGCCACGACGAAGGAATACATCACGAAAAACCACAGCGCCGCGCCGACCCACCACAGCATGAGCGCCGTTTGATAGTCGGAAGCCAGCAGGACGAACTGGACGCCCAACACGCAGGTCGCGGCGACCAAAGTGAAGAACCCGGGCCCCCGGCCGTGGTCGGTGAGATCCGAAAACAAACGCCCGGGATAGAGGAGCAGGCGCAGGAAGGTCAGCGCCCAAAGCAGGACGTAGGCCGCCTGGTTGATCCAAAACAGCGCCAGGGAGACGGTCTTGAACTGCAGCAGCGCCGCGGCCACCGAGACGATGCCCGTGGACATCACCAAGGCGAAATAACTCGGGGAAAGGCCGGCGAGCATTCCCCGCAGCCCCTGGGCTATCCGCAAGTCCGGCTCCTCGGTCGGCTCCAGCGCACGACCTGCGGCCGGCGCCAGAAATAGCCCAGCGGAAAGGCCAACGCGTGGATAAGCCGCGTGAACGGCACGACGGCGACGATCAAGAAGGCCCCGACGATGTGCGCCTTGACCGCCCAGGGCAGCCACGCGACGTAGCTGATGTCCGGCGAGAAGAGCAGCAGCGAGCGCAGGTACGGCGTCAGAGAGGCCGCGAACCACGACGAGCCCCAGGCGCGCGCGCAGGCGACGTACGCGCCGATGACGAGCTGGGCGCCGAGCAGCGCGAGCAGGACCCAGTCGGCCGGAGTCGTGACGACGCGCAGCGCCGCGCTCCCCGCGCGCCGGACGAACAGCGCGGCCAAGCCTCCCGCGGCGAGCAGCGCGAAAGCGAGGCCGGTCGCCTCCAGCAGGAAGACCCGCGCCGGCGCGGCGTTGAAGGCCAGCACCTGGCGCGGCAGCAGGAAGAACGTCAGATGCAGGGCCAGCACGACGAGAAGGCCGTAATGAAACGGCACGGAACCCCAGAAATGGCTCTTGTCCTCCAGGAACTGCGAAGACAGGCTCGTGATCGTGAAGGGCTGCCGCCGGGCGCGGCGAACGGATTCGACGCAGAAGACGGCGAGCGCGAAATACGGGGCGACGACGAACAAGAAAAGATCCGCGACCTGGGCTTTCATCGCCGTCCTCCTTTCACGACGATCTCGACGGCCGCGAGCACCGCGTCGTAGGGGTTTTCGGCCGCCGCCGGGCGCATCTTCGCGAGCGCGGGCAGAAGCTTTTTTTCCGCCAGCTCCAGGGCCTGCGGCCCGGGAAGCCTGGCATAGACCTCGAGGACGTGCGACAGGTGATCGGGCAGCTCCGTGTCCTCCGGGATCTCCAGCTCGCGCATCAGCCGGCGCATCCGCACGAGAAACGCGCCGCGGTTGTAGTCCTCGCCGTAGAGATGCCAGCCGATCTCGGGGGCGCAGGCGGGGTTGAAGTCGAAGAGCTCGGCGAAGACCTCCTCGAGTTTCGTCGGCGCGCAGTCCGCGACGAAGGCGGCGAAAGGCTCGAGCGCCGCGGCCGCCGCGGGAAAGTCGGCGGCCAAGGCGGCGCAGGCTTCCCGCGCGGACGGCGCCGCGCCGGAAGACGGATAACGAAGGAGCGCGACCAGGCGCGCGAGGGCCGGCGCGGCGACCGCGTTCATGCCCCCCTCTTGGGGCCCTGCACGAAACCGAAGCCCGTCGAGCCCTTGTGCTCCTGCGGGTCCTCGAGCATCTCGATCGCCATCTCGCGGTGCGAGGGCGGGATCACGAAACGATCCTCGAAGGTGCAGAGGGCCGTCATCTTGTAGATCTCATCGGCCTCCTCGGGCGTGCAGCCGACCTCGCGCAAGAGCTTGAGAGCCGTCTCCAGTCCGAGGTCGCCCACGGTCAGCGCGCGCCGGTAGGCGCGCACCGCCATCTGCTTCTTGAGCGCGTGGCGGACCTGGCCGTCGTGGCCCGCGCCGAAAAGGCGGGCCAGGTACTGCAGCGGCACGCGCGCCTTGTCGACGTCGTGGAACAGCGTCTCGAGATCGTTCTTGACCACCGCGTCGGCCTTCGAGGAGATGACGGGCGAGAGCGGCGGCACGTAGAAGAGCATCGGCATCGTGCGATACTCGACGTGCGGCGGCAGCGCCAGCTTCCAGACCTTGACGAATTTGTAGACCGGCGACTTCTGCGCCGACTCGATGACCGAGTCGTGGATGCCGTTGCGCCGCGCCGCGGCGATCACCTCGGGATCGTTCGGATCGAGGATCAGCGAACGCTGCGCCTCGACGAGCTCGGCGTCGGGCAGGGCGGCGGCCTTCGCCAAGCGGTCGGCGTCGTAGAGCAGCACGCCGAGATAGCGGATGCGCCCCACGCAGGAGTGGAAGCACGCCGGCGCCTGGCCGGTCTCGAGGCGCGGGTAGCAGAGGATGCACTTTTCCGACTTTCCGGTGGTCCAGTTGTAGAACGTCTTCTTGTACGGGCAGGCCGCCACGCAGGCGCGCCACCCTCGGCAGCGCTCCTGATCGACGAGGACGACGCCGTCCTCGCCGCGCTTGTACAGCGCGCCCGACGGGCAGGAGGCCACGCAGCTCGGGTTCAGGCAGTGATTGCAGATGCGCGGGAAGTAGAACATCACGAGCCTTTCCACGGCGAAGAGCTGGGCGCGCTGGTCGGGCGAAAGACCCTTCAAGTTCGGGTCGTTTTCGGCGTACAGGGGCGACCCGGCGAGGTCGTCGTCCCAGTTCGGGCCCGATTTGATCTCCATCGGCTCGCCGGTCACCAGCGACAGCGGCCGGGCCGTGGGCTGGTCGTCGCCCTCGGGGGCGTTGAAGAGATGCTTGTAGTCGTAGGTCCAGGGCTCGTAGTAATCCTTCATGCTCGGCTGCGCGGGATTGTGGAAGAGCTCGGCGACGGTGCGCATCTTGTTCGCGTACTTCAGGTGGAGCTCGCCGTCGACCGCCTCCCAGCCGCCCTTGAACTTCTCCTGGTCCTCCCACTTCATCGGGTAGCCGGTGCCGGGCTTGGTCTCGACGTTGTTCCACCACATGTACTCGGCGCCTTTGCGGTCGGTCCAGATGTTCTTGCAGGCCACGCTGCACGTGTGGCAGCCGATGCACTTGTCGAGATGGAAAACCATTCCGATCTGAGAGCGGACGTCCATTAGAGCCTCCCCGCTACCACTTCAGCTCCGGCAGCTTGCGCACGAAGATGTGCGTGTCCCGGTTCGCCCCCGTGGGGCCCCAGTAGTTGAAGTGATACGTGAACTGCGCGTAGCCGCCGGCCATCAGATTCGGCTTGAGCCTGACGCGCGTGAGGCTGTTGTGGCCTCCGGCGCGCTTGTTCCCCCGCAGCGGCGACTTCGGCACCGACAGCGTGCGCTCCGGCGAGTGATAGATGAAGCAGATGCCTTTGGGTATCCGGGCGCTGACGGCGGCCCGGGTCACCACGACGCCGTGGTCGTTGTGGACCTCGACCCAGTCGTTGTCCAGGATGTCGAGCTCGGCGGCGTCCTTGTCGTTCATCCAGAACGGCTCGACGCCGCGCGACAGCGTCGTCATGCGCTGGTTGTCCCCATAGGTCGAGTGGATCTGCCACTTGCCGTGCGGCGTCAGGAAGCTGAGCATCTTGGACTTGCCGGCCTCCTTGCTGAAGAGGAGGTCCTTGTGCCCGGCTTCCGTCGGCTTCGGCTTGTAGGTCGGCAGGTGCTCGCCGAACTGCAGGTAGAGCGGATGATCGAGGTAGAAGTGCTGGCGGCCGGTCAGCGTGCGCCACGGCACCATCATCTCCTTGTTGTAGGTGAACGGCGAGTAGGCGCGCCCGTTCTCGGTGAGGCCCGACCACATCGGGCTGTTGATCAGCCGCCGCGGCTGCGCCTGGATGTCCTTGAAGGTCGCGCGCACGCTGCGGCTCTTTTCCGCCAGCGGCGTCAGGGACAGGCCGGTCTTCTCCTCCATGTTCTTGTAGGAGCGATAGGCCAGCTCGCCGTTGGTCGTCGTGGCGAGGTTGAGGATCGCGTTGCAGACGTGCAGCGCGTCCTTGAGGGAAGGATATCGGACTTCGCCCCAAGTGACGGTCGGGTGCGTCTCCAGCATCTTGTCGTAGAAGTCCTCGATCGCGTAGGACGTCCCGTGCGCGCCGAGCCCTTTGTCGCGCACGCCGCGGCCGAGCGTGATGTACTGGTTGTACAGGTTCTTCTAGTCGCGGGTCACGACGGAGATGTTGGGCATCGTCTTGCCCGGAACGGCTTCGACCTCGCCTTTGGTCCAGTCGGCCAGGTTCGGCTGGGCGATCTCGGCGGGCGAGTCGTGCGCCAGCGGCGACAGGACCACGTCCTTGACCGGCTCCGGGAGATGCGTCGCGGACAGCTCCGAGAACTTCTTGGCGACGGCCGCGAAGATGTCCCAATCGCTCTTGGACTCCCACGCCGGAGGCACAGCCTCCGAGAGCGGGTGGATGAAGCTGTGCATGTCCGTGGTGTTGAGGTCGTTCTTCTCGTACCAGGTCGCGGCCGGCAGCACGATGTCGGAATAGAGCGCGGACGTGTCCATGCGGAAGTTGAGGTCGACGATCAGATCCATCTTCCCGATCGGGGCCTTGTCGTGCCAGGTCACCTCCTTGACGACGTCCTCGGCCACGTCCTCGGCGATGGCGTTGTGATGCGTTCCGAGGTAGTGCTTGAGGAAATACTCGTGGCCTTTCGCGCTCGCCATCAGCGCGTTGCCGCGCCAGATGAACCACACGCGCGGCCAGTTGGCCTCGGCGTCGGGGTCCTCGATGGAGAACTTGAGGCGCTTGGATTTGAACTCCTCCAGGACGAAGCGCGAGATCTCGGCGTCGGTCTTGGCCCCGGCCGCCGCGGCGCGGCGCGCCAGCGCGAGCGGGCTTTCCGGCGTTTGGGGATAGAACGGCAGCCAGCCGCTGCGCACGGCGCGCACCTGCATGTCCATCGTGTGGCCCTGCGCCAGGCTGTCCGCGCCGGGCTTGGCGGGGACGGAGTGATAGTCCGTGAAATTCTTCTCGTAGCGCCACTGGTCGGAATGCACGTAGTGCCAGCTGGGCGAGTTCTGCAGCCTCGCCGCCGGCACCCAGTCCCGACCGAAGGCGATCGCGCTCCACGGCTCCAGCGGCGCGAGCTTCTCCTGGCCGACGTAGTGCGCGAGGCCCCCGCCGTTGACGCCGACGCAGCCCGTCAGCATCAGCGAGTGGATCGCGGCGCGATACATGAGGTTGGCGTGGTACCAGTGGTTGACGCCGGCGCCGATGATGATCATGCACCGCCCGCCGCTCTTGTCGGCCGTCACGGCCCACTCGCGCGCGAAGCGCACGAGGGTGTCGCGGCTCAAGCCCGTGTACTTCTCGCTCCAGGCCGGCGTGTACGGCGCGTTCTCGTCGTTGAAGTCCTGAGGGTAATCGCCGCCGAGTCCCCGGGCGACCCCGTACTGCGCCATCATCAGATCGTAGGCCGTCGTGACCGCGATCTTGCGGCCGTCGCGATCCTCGAGAAAGCGCACCGGGACCTCGCGGCGCAGGCTCTGACCTTGGCCAAAATCGTCGAAGCGCACCGAGGCCGCGGCCTCGCGCGATTCCAGGAAGCTCAGAAGCGGCTTGATCGGGCTGCCGTCCTCGCCGTCCTTGGGCAGGAGGTTCCACTTCCCTTTTCCCTTGCCCCACCGGAAGCCCACGGTTCCCATCGGCGTCTTCGGCCGGTTCTCGCCCTCGTCCCAGACCAGCAGCTTCCAATCCCCGTTCTCGATGTTCGCGTGCCGCGCCAGGCGGTTGGCGCGCAGGAACTGCCCCGCCTCCCAGCCGCCGCCCTCGCCGGGGGTCAGCTCGACGAGGAAGGCGCCGTCCGTGTATTTCGCCGTGTAGTCGAGGAAGGCCGGGATCTTCTTCTCGTGGTGAAACTCCTGGAGCAGCACGTGGTTGACGGCCATCCACCAAGCCCCGTCTTGTCCCGCGTTGATCGACATCCACTCATCGGCGTATTTGGCCACCGAGTTGAAGTCCGGGGCGAAGACCACCATCTTCGTGCCGTTATGGCGAGCTTCGGCGGCGAAGTGGCAGTCCGGCGTGCGCGTCACGCTGACGTTGGAGCCCACGACGGCGAGGAACTTGGCGTTGAACCAATCCGCGGACTCGCTGACGTCGGTCTGCTCGCCCCAGGCCTCGGGCGACGCGTTGGGAAGGTCGGCGTACCAGTCGTAGAACGACATCGAGATCCCGCCCATGAGCTGCAGCATGCGCGCCCCGGCCGCGTAGCTGACCATCGACATCGCGGGGATCGGGGAGAAGCCCGCGATCCGGTCGGGGCCGTGCTTCTTGATCGTGTAGACGTTGGCGGCGGCGATCAGCTCGAGGACGGTGTCCCAGTCGGCGCGCCTAAATCCTCCCTTGCCGCGCGCCTTCTGCCAGCGCGCGCGCGCCTCGGGATCCTCGACGAGCGAGCGCCAGGCCTCGACCGGCTCCTTGCCGGCGGCGCGGGCCTGTCGCCACAAGTCGAGCAGGGCGCCGCGCATGTAGGGATAGCGCACGCGCAGCGGGCTGTAAAGGTACCAGGAATAGGAGATTCCTCGCTGGCAGCCGCGCGGCTCGTACGGCGGAAGGCCGGCTTCGAGCTGAGGGTAATCGAGCCCCTGGAGCTCCCAGGTGACGATCCCGTCCTTGACGTGGATGTTCCAGGTGCAGCCCCCGGTGCAGTTGACGCCGTGGGTGCTGCGCACGACCTTGTCGTGCTGCCAGCGGTTGCGGTAGAACTCCTCCCAAGAGCGCAGCTTGCCGTCCGTCTCGTCTTTGATCCAGGGTTTGCCCGCGTCAGCCATCGTGATCCTCCGAACGACTGCGTCCCGCGCCGAGCCGGCGCCGCCACAGCGCGCCGAAGACGGCCAGCATCAAGCCCGCCCCGCCCGCCCCCGCGGCGAGCAGCGAGGGCTTCGTCTTGGGCCCGGCGGAAGCCCCCTGCTTCGCCGCGTCCGCAAGATAGGCGGCCAGGTCCGGCTCCTCGAGCGGGTCCAACGGGTGATTGCCGTAGATCGTGCGCATGGTCGGCGACGGCGCGGACGCCAGCCACGAGGCCATGGCCTTGAGTCCGCCCAGCCTCACGACCGCTCCGGTCAGATCGGGCCCTAGCGTCCCGCCGCCCGGCCAGGGAAGCCCGGCCGCGGCGTGGCAGGAGAGGCAGGACGGCCCGCCGTTCTTCAACGGGAGCGCGCCGGAGAACAGGCCGCGTCCCCGGATCGGGTCGCCGGCGGGCGCGGCGGCGGGGGCGGGGGCGGGGGCGGCCTTCGTTCCGCCCGATTTCGCGTCGATCAGCTTGATGTAGGCCTCGATGCGCTGGGGCGTCATGTCGGCGGTCTCGGGCATCACCACGCCGTCGAATTCCTTCACGAGCCTGGTCGCCACCGGATCGCCGCTTTGAACCATCTTGTCGGGGTCGGAGACGAACTTAAGGATCCATTCCTTGCTGCGCCGCTTGGAGAGATCCTTAAGATCAGGACCGGCTTGGTTGCCGCCGCCTATGCTGTGGCAGGCGGCGCAGTTGGCCTCGAAGTCCTCCTGAGCCGTCTGCGCCGCGCCGGCCGACGGCAGGGCGATCAAGGCCAGGGCAAGCGCCGCCCGGACATAGGACGCCAGAGTGGTCTGGCGCAAAACCTTCCAAAGCTTCTTTTCCGAGGCCACGGCCAGATCGTGCAAGACGCAGGGAACGCCCTCGACGCAGGAGCGCAATTCCAAGAGGCACCTTCTGGACTTGCGCCGAGGCGCCTCGACGGCCGCCACGATCTCGCCCAGAGTGATCTCGCCGCTGGGACGAGCCAAGACGTGCCCGCCGCCGCGTCCGCGCCGGGAGACCACGATGCGCCGCTTCGCCAGGGCCCGCAGGATTTTGGCCAAGAAACTCGGCGGCAGACCGTCGCTGACGGCGATGCGGTCAAGCCGGGCTCTCTCGCCCCGGGGCTGAAGAGCCAAGTGCGAGGCGGCGCTCAATGCGTAGCGCGCCGCCGGGGAGATTCTCAGAAGAGCGATATTTGGACTATTTTGTCCCATTTAGACGCCTAAAACGACTTTAAGCCCATATGTGTACGCAACGAACCGGCCCTCCATTTATGGTTATTCCGTTGCTCGGATAGAGGCAGACGCCGATTCACATAGGAGGCCGCCATGCCGCACAGCACGACGCTGCTCACGACGATCGCCGCCAGCCTGGCGGCCGCGCTGGCCATGGGGCTGCTCGCCAGCCGTCTCAAGCTGCCGCCGCTGGTCGGCTACCTCGTGGCGGGCATGCTCATCGGCCCCGCGACGCCCGGCTTCCACGCCGACCTGGAGCTGTCCGGCCAGCTCGCCGAGATCGGAGTGATCCTCCTGATGTTCGGCGTCGGCATGCACTTCTCGCTCCAGGACCTCTGGTCGGTGCGCAAGATCGCGGTGCCCGGCGCGGCCCTGCAGATCGCCGCGGCGACCGCGATGGGGTTCGGCCTCGCCGCGGCCTGGGGCTGGCCGTTCGGCGCGGCGCTCGTGTTCGGCCTGGCGCTCTCCGTGGCGAGCACGGTCGTGCTGATCCAGGCGCTGGAAAGGCGCGGGCTGCTGCAGTCGGTCAACGGCCGGATCGCCGTCGGCTGGCTCGTCGTCGAGGACCTGGCGATGGTCCTCGCCCTCATCCTGCTTCCGGCGCTGTCCGGCCCGCTGGGCGGGGCTTCGGCGGGAGCGCCGGGAGCCTCGGCCCTGGCGATGTCCGTTTTCCTCACCTTGGGGAAGGTCTCCCTCTTCATCGCGCTCATGCTCGTCCTCGGGCGGCGGCTGTTCCCGAAGCTTCTGTGGCAGGTCGGCCGGACCGGCTCACGAGAGCTGTTCACGCTGTGCGTGATCGCGGTGGCGGTGGGCGTCGCCTACGGCTCGGCCCGGCTCTTCGGCGTCTCGTTCGCGCTCGGCGCCTTCTTCGCCGGCATGGTCATGCGCGAGTCCGCGCTGAGCCACCGCGCGGCCGAGGAATCCCTGCCGCTGCGCGACGCGTTCTCGGTCCTCTTTTTCGTCTCGGTGGGCATGCTCTTCGATCCTCGGATATTGATGAGCGCGCCGCTCAAGGTTCTCGCGGTGGTCGCGATCATCGTCATCGGAAAGTCGCTGGCCGCCCTCGTGCTGGTGCTCGCCTTCCGCTATCCGCTGAACACGGCGCTGACCGTGTCCGCGAGCCTCGCGCAGATCGGCGAGTTCTCGTTCATACTCGCCGGCTTCGGCGTGGCGGAAGGGATCCTCCCCAAGGAAGGGCAGAGCCTCATCCTGGCCGGAGCGCTGATCTCGATCTCGCTCAATCACCTCGTCTTCCAGCTCGTCGAGCCCGCGCGGGGCTGGATACGCTCGCGCTCGCGCTTCGCCCGCGCGCTCGAGCGCACCACGGACCCCTTGGCCCAGCTGCCCGTGACGGTGCGCGCGGAAACGCTCACCGGCCACGTGGTCCTCGTCGGGTATGGACGGGTGGGACGGCGCATCGGCGAGGCCCTGGCGGAGCGCGGACTGGGGTTCGTCGCCGTCGACGAGAACCGCGAGCTCGTCGAGGCTCTGAGAAGCCGCGGGCACCACGCCGTCGCCGGGGACGCCTCGGTGCCGGCGGTCCTGATCCAGGCCCACATCGCCCGCGCGCGCCTCCTCGTGATCGCGGCGCCGGACGCGCCCGGGGCGCGGCGCATGGTCGCGACCGCGAAAATGCTGAATCCGCAGGTGCAGGTCCTGCTGCGCACCCATAGCGAGGAGGAGGCGGAGCTTCTGCGCCAGGAGAACGCCGGAACGGTGTTCATGGGCGAGCACGAGCTCGCCGTCAGCATGATCCGCAAAGTGGCGGAGCTCACCGCATGACGCCGCGCCCGCGAAACATGCGCTGGCGCATGCTTTTCGGACCCGTCCGGGAGTATCCTGATGGTGTTGCGCTGAGCGATGGACTACAACGCCAAACCCGCCGTCGTCATCTGGGAGGTCACGCAGGCCTGCGGCCTATCCTGCGTCCATTGCCGCGCCGAGGCCAGGCCCTGGAGGGACCCTCAGGAGCTTTCGACCGAGGAAGGGCTGGGGCTCCTCGACCAGGTCGCCGATTCCGGAGCGCCGCTCCTGGTGCTGACCGGAGGAGACCCGATGGAGCGAACGGACCTGGAAAGGTTCGTAAGCCACGGCGTTTCCCGCGGCCTCCACATGGCGCTGAGCCCCAGCGCGACGGCCAAGGTGACGCGTGAGGCTCTCATCGGCCTCAAGAAGGCCGGGCTTCACCGGGTGGCCGTCAGCCTCGACAGCCATCTCGAGGAAAAACACGACGCCTTCCGGCGCGTGGCCGGATCGTACCGGCGCACGCTCGAGATCGCGCGCGACGCGCGCGAGATCGGGCTGCCTCTTCAGATCGGCACGACGATATCCAACATCAACGCCCGTGATCTCGAAGCCATGGCGCGGACCGTGGGCGAGCTCGGCGTCGTTTTGTGGAGCGTGTTCTTCCTGGTGCCGACGGGCCGCGCCGGCTCCGGGATGATGATATCCGCCGCCGAATGCGAGGACGTCCTCACGCGGCTGTACGACATATCGCGGCGCGTCCGGTTCGCGATCAAGACCACGGAGGGCCCGCATTACCGGCGCATCGCGGCGCAGCGCACCGGGAGGACATCCGGCAGCGGCATCAACGACGGAAAGGGCTTCGCCTTCATCTCGCATCGCGGCGACGTCTATCCCAGCGGCTTCCTTCCGGTGCGGGCCGGAAACGTGCGGGAGCAATCGCTGGGCTCGATCTACCGCGACTCGCCGATCTTCCGCTCCTTGCGCGACGCGTCTCAATTCAAGGGGCGCTGCGGCCTGTGCGAGTTCAAGGAGCTTTGCGGCGGCTCGCGCGCCCGCGCCTACGCCGTGACGGGGGACATGCTGTCGGAGGATCCGTTGTGCGCCTATGTCCCGCAGCAATTCGGCGCCCCCTTCACGGAGAACCGCCAATGACCCCGCCCGCCCCCCATAGCCCCGACGGCGCCGCCGGACTTCCCGTCGCGCCCGGCCTCGTGCCGCTGCTCGCCGACGCCGGCGTTCTCGCGCCCCGCGTCGACCGGCGCGTGGTGCGCCTCTCCGCGCTGGCCATGCTCGTCGCCGCGGGAGCCAGCCTCGCCGCGCGCTGGATGCTGACTTTGATCGATCTGTGCACGAACATCTCCTGGTACGGCCGCTTCTCGACCGCGCACAGCTCGCCGGCGGACAACGAACTCGGCGCGTGGGGCCTCCTCGTCCCGGTGGCGGGCGGCGTACTCGTCGGGATCATGGCTCGCTACGGCTCCAAGGCGATCCGCGGCCACGGCATCCCCGAGGCCATGGAGCAGATTCTCAAGAACGAGAGCCGCATACCGGCGCGCGTGCTGTTCCTGAAGCCTCTTTCCGCCGCGGTCTCGATCGGGACCGGAGGCCCTTTCGGCGCCGAGGGCCCGATCATCTCGACGGGCGGCGCGCTCGGCTCACTCGTGGGGCAGTTCACCAAGATCACCGCCATGGAGCGCAAGACTTTGCTCGCGGCCGGCGCCTGCGCCGGCATGACCGCGATCTTCGGCACGCCGGTCGCCGCCGTGCTCCTGGCCGTCGAGCTCCTGCTCTTCGAGTTGCGCCCGCGCTCGCTGATTCCCGTGGCCGCCGCCGCCGTGACCGCGATGGGCTTCCACGCGGCCTTCGCGGGCACCGCGCCCATCTTTCCGATGCCCACCCCGGAGCCCGCCGCTCCGGTGGCGCTGCTGGCTTACGCGGCGGTCGGCGCCCTCGTCGGGCTGGCGGCGGTCGGCGTCACGCGCCTGGTTTACGCGATCGAGGACGCCTTCGAGCGCCTGCCGGTCCATTGGATGTGGTGGCCGGCGCTCGGCGCGATCGTCGTGGGCGCGGTGGGGCTGCTCGACCGGCGCACGCTCGGCGTCGGCTATGAGAACATCAGCGGAGTCCTCTCCGGCGGGATCATCGGCTGGTCTCTGGCCGCGCTGATGATCCTGAAGTTCATCTCCTGGTCGGTGTCTCTGGGCAGCGGGACCTCGGGCGGAACGCTCGCGCCGCTGCTGACCATCGGCGGCGCGCTGGGGGCCCTGCTCGGCGCCGGGCTGCGCCTGCTCTTTCCCGACCTGCCGATCGACCCGCGCGTCGCGGCCCTGGTCGGCATGGCCGCGATGTTCGCGGGCGCCTCTCGCGCGCTGCTGACCTCGGTCGTCTTCGCCTTCGAGGCGACGCGCCAGCCGCTCGGCCTGGTGCCGATCCTGGGCGGGAGCGCGGCGGCCTATCTCGTCTCCTGCCTCACGATGCGCCACACGATTATGACCGAGAAGATCGAGCGCCGCGGCGTGCGCGTTCCGTCCGAGTACGCGGCCGACCACCTGGACGGCGTGCTGGTCCGCGACGCGGCCAGCGCCGCCGTCGTGGCGCTCGCCGCGGACCTGACGGTCGCCGAGGCGCGCGGCC
>JAQTNG010000054.1 GCA_028714015.1 Elusimicrobiota bacterium
GCTCCGGCCTTCAGCCGCCGGGCGGCGGCGGCGTCCTCGCGCGGCCGGCACAGCATGCCGGCCGCCAGCGCGGCCGAGACGAAGGCCGGCAGGGAGACGATGTTGAACTGCACGTTGACGAAGAGGGCGGCCAAGCCTCCCGCGAAACCCGCGGCCCGCGCCCGCCCCGTCTCCGAGGCCAAGGCCTTGCGCGCCGCCCCCGCCAGGCCGACGATCAGCCAGAGGCAGGCCCCCAGCCCGATGAGGCCGGTCGTCGCGAGCACTTGGAGAATCTCGTTGTGGGCGTGGCCGAGGCGGTAGCCTTGCCCGAGAAGCCGTATGAAGTCCTCCGAACGCGCCTGGCGCAGGCCCTGCTCGAACGCGTCGGGGCCCACGCCGAGCCAAGGATGCCGCATGAAAATGCGGCCGGCCATCCCCCAGATCGCCACGCGCGCCTGCTCCTTGCCGAGGCTCAAAGCCGCCCGTCCCGCCAGCGCGTGAACGGACCAGGCGGCGGCCAGCCCCGCGGCCGCGGCCGCCGCCGCCCAGCGGCTCCAGGTCCAGCGCGGCGCGCGCAGGCGCCCGGTGAGCCTCAGGTAGACGGCGGCGCCGACCGCGGCGCCGAGCCACGCGCCGCGGGAGACCGTCGCCATCAAACCCGCGCCGATCAGGGCCGCGGCCCCGCGGCCGAATGCCTCCTCGCCGGGCTCTCCGAGGGACCAGTGCAGGGCGACGGGAAGCCACAGCGCCAGATAGGCTCCGAGGAAGACCGGGCTGGCGAGCGTCGCGATCGCGCGGTGATACGGGAGATCCTCGGCGGCGACGAGGGGATCGAGACCGGCGGCCTGGAGAAGCGCGTAGGCGCCGGCGAGCATGGCCGCGGCCAGGGCCGCCTTCGCGATCCTCCGCTGGGTTTTCTCGCCCGCGCACGCCGTCAGCTGGAACACGGCGGCGCACGACGCGACCTGCCAAAGCCCGTAGGTGTAGCCGCCGTAGGTGCCCAGCGCGCTGAAGCGCGGGTCGATGGAGAAAACGGCGGCGAGCGTCCAGGCGATCAGAACCGCCGCCACGGGACGATCGAGCTCGGTGGAGAGCGAGGGGGGGCGGGACAGGGCTGTTCCGATCGCGGCGATGAGCAGCCCCGCGGACAGGACGACGACCTCCGGGAGGATGTATTCGTCCGCGACGAAACGGCTCCAGGCCAGCGGAACTCCGGCCGCGACGAGGCAGAGCCCGAGGGTCGTCAGGGGATGCGCCGCCGGGGAGGCCGCGCTCTTCTTTTCTTTCTTCAGAGCGGCCATTCTATCACACGCGGCGAAGCGCGGGCTCTAGCGCCAGATCAGCTGGCCGAGCAGGCCGAGCTGGCCTATGCCGACGACGACGCACTCGGCCCGGAACAGGCTTTGCTTGCGCGACGCCGCCCGCGCGTTCTCGACGATCTGGCCGATGATGTCCTCGTAGTAGGGCGTCGCGGTGATCCCGCCGCCGAGGTATTTGTCCAGGCGGAAAATGAGATCGCCGTGGCTGTATTTCACGAGGTCGTCCACGGTGATCAGGGAATCGTCCGCGCTCATCCTGCCTTTGTGCGGCTCGAGGAAGTGAAGCCATTTGGGAAGGCGCTTGAGCGGGGCGAAGGCGAAGACCCCGAGCGGCAAAGCCACGGTCAGCGACACGAGGGCCAGAAAACCGGGCGGGCCGACGGGAAGCAGGATCTTGATGAAGGCGAGCTCCGCGACCGCGAATGCGGTCAGCGCCCCGATGCGCAGGTCCGCCCAGTCCACCGCGTGGCGCATGCTTTCGAGTATGAGCCAGAGTCGGCGTTCGGGCTCGGGGGTCAGGTGGGCGGAGACGCTCATCGAGCCTCCCTATCCCGGGTTCACGCCGGGCTCGGCGGCCTTGGGGTTCGGACCGTATTCGTTTTCGCCCTCTTGGCTGTCGGATAAGAGGAAGATAAGATTGGCCGCCGGGACAAGAAGCCACCAGCCGCTTCGTCCCGTGTCGTGCATTCGACGGACGCCGACGGCGATGCTGGGGACAAGCATGCCGAGGCCGTATAGGAGGCCTCCAGCATCGCTTAATTGCGCTCCGGCTCCGAGGAACGCTCCGGCAAAGCCCAGCACCAGGCCGATCACGAATGCAAAGATGATGTTGAAGAGAAAGTACATCCAATACTCTTTTCGCCGCGCTCTTCCGCTGAACACCGCGTATTTCTTCAAAACCGCGAGATACCAGCTCATCGTCGTTCTCCCATAGGCCGGATTATACCCGGGAAATCGATGTTCCGCCAGCCGTCCCATCGTCGGAGATTCCGCCCGTTTTGTGATATTATTCCGGCATGAACTCCCGATCCTTCATCCCCACCCCCGTCAACGAGCCCGTCCTCTCTTACGCGCCCGGTTCTCCGGAGCGCGCCAAGCTGTTCGCCCGTCTCAACGAGATGAAGTCCAAGAAAGTGGACATCCCCATGTACATCGGGGGCGAGGAGGTTCGCACCGGCAAGAAGGTCGAGATCCGCTCACCGTACGACCACGAACAGCTCCTGGGCAAGTTCCACATGGGCTCCGCGGCCGACACCAAGAAGGCGATCAACGCCGCCCTGAAAGCCAAGAAAGACTGGGCGCGCATGCCTTTCCAGGACCGCGCCGCCATCTTCCTCAAAGCGGCCGACCTGCTGGCGGGCGACTGGCGCTGGACGCTCAACGCGGCCACCATGCTCTGCCAGTCCAAGAACATGTACCAGGCCGAGATCGACGCCGCCTGCGAGCTCATCGATTTCCTGCGCTTCAACCCGAAGTTCGCGGAGCAGATCTACGAGAACCAGCCCAACAGCTCGCGCGGGGTCTGGAACCGGGTCGAGTATCGCCCGCTCGAGGGCTTCGTCTGGGCCATCACGCCCTTCAACTTCACCGCGATCGCGGGCAACCTGCCCACGGCTCCGGCGCTGATGGGCAACACCGTGGTCTGGAAGCCGGCCACCTCCACCGTCTACACCGCCCACTTCATCATGAAGCTCCTCATCGAGGCGGGGCTCCCGCCGGGCGTCATCAACCTCGTCACCGGTCCGGCGAGCGAGATCTCGGACACCATCCTCTCCCACCCGGACTTCGCGGGCGTCCACTTCACGGGCAGCACGCCGGTGTTCCACTCCATGTGGAAGACGGTCGGCGAGAACATCTCCAAGTACAAGGGCTATCCGCGCCTCGTCGGCGAGACCGGCGGCAAGGACTTCGTGCTCATGCACGAGTCGGCCGACCCCGAAGTGGTCGCGACCGCCCTCGTGCGCGGCGCCTTCGAGTTCCAGGGGCAGAAGTGCTCCGCCGCCTCGCGCGCGTACATCCCGGCCAACCAGTGGCCCAAGGTGCGCAAGGCTCTCAAGGACATGCTGGCGACCGTCGAGGTCGGCTCTCCCGAGGATCCGGGGAACTTCGTCAACGCGATCATTGACAAGCGCGCGTATGAGGGCATCGTCCGCTACATCGACGCGGCCAAGAAGGTCAAGGGCAACAAGATCGTGTTCGGCGGCACGTACGACTCCACGAAGGGGTGGTTCATCACGCCGACGGTCATCGAGTCCGCCGACCCGAAGAGCCTCACGATGTGCGAAGAAGTGTTCGGGCCGCTCCTTACCATTCACGTCTATCCGGAGAAAAAGTGGAAGGAGACGTTGGCGCTCGTGGATCAGACCTCGCCTTACGCGCTCACGGGCTCCGTGTTCGCGCGGGACCGGCGCGTGATCCTCGAAGCCGAGAGGGCGCTGGAGCATGCGGCGGGGAACTTCTATATCAACGACAAGCCGACTGGGGCGGTCGTGGGGCAGCAGCCGTTCGGTGGGGGGCGCGCGTCGGGGACGAACGACAAGGCGGGCTCGCTTACCAACCTGATGCGGTGGGTGTCTCCGCGGACCATCAAGGAGACGTTCGAGCCGCCGAAGAACTTCCGGTATCCGTTCATGGCCCGCGACGCCGTCTAGGCGTCCCGGCGAAGCCCCCTCGGCGCTTCGGCGCCGAGGGGGCTTTTTTTCGCCCTGAAACTGTTTCCGGAAACGGTCGAAACGGGCGTATTCAAAGAAGCCTTAAATTGTTAGCCTGCGGGCATGAGAATCTCCCTGGCGCTCGCCCTGCTCGCCTTGCCCCTGTCGTCCTTCGCCTCGCTTCGCAAATATCACCCCGCCTTCTCGGGCTTGGCGTCCTCGAGCGCATGCCCGCGCGTGAATCCGGTCCACATCGGCGGCACGCAGGGCTACGCGGACGCGCTCGGCTCGGGCAAGTGCTTCGTCTCGATCGACCCCATCGACACCGCCGGCCTCGTGTACCGCAGCTACGCGTTCTTCGGCGACGGCCTGATGATGGTGTTCAGCTCGTACGGCGACGGCGAGGACAACCCGAACCTGACCTCGGCGCGCGAGTTTTTCTTCTTCCCGCGCCGCGCGGCGCTCGAGCTGACGATGGACCAGGCGGCCGGAGCCGTGACCGTGCGCTTGAACGACGGCGGCCGCGTGTACTTCGACCCGGCGACGGCGCAGATCAAGGCGCTCGAGCGCGGGTCCGTCACGGTCTCGCCGCGCGTGGATCCCGCGGAGCGCGGCGGCGTCGAGATCACCGGCTATTCCGGGCTCGTTCTCGACGCGGGCTTTCGCATGGGGGAGTCCCCGTCGGGACGCCCGAACGCGGATTCGACCTTCCGCGACGCGCAGGGCCGTCTCTGCACGGTCAAGAACAACGAGCTGTTCGCCTACGCCAACGGCGATCACGAGCTGAAGTTCACCGACGCCCAGCTCTCCGCCTGGCTCAAGGTCCGCTGCCCCAGCCTCGCCCCCGGCTTCTGATCGCCCCGCCGAAGGTCCCATCTCTCCGAGGGACATAGGGCCCTGGGACGGCCCCGCCGCAACCGCTATTCTTATGGCGTGAGGCGAATCCCGGCCCTGATCCTCGTGGCGGCCCTGCTCCCGTCGTCGGGGCGCGCCCAGGTCCGCGTCGGGATCGCCGCCGAGGCCGGCCTGGGAATGTCCGCCTCGCCCGCGCCCGTGACGACCGCTCCGGCGCTCCAGATCACGCCGTCTTCTCCGGCCGCCGCGTCGCTGACCCCGTCGCTGTCCGCGCCCGCGCCGCTCGTGACGCCCGCCCTGGCCGCCGCGGTCCGGCCCGCGGCCGCCGCGCCGGCGAATATCGTTCCCGGCGCCCTCTCCGCGATCAAGCCCGCCGCCGCGGCCCCGGACAAGCCCGGCTCCGATTCGGCCCGCGCCGCCGCGACCGCTCTCTTCGACGGGACCGCCCTCTCCGCCCCCGCGATCGGCGGCGGACCTTCCGTCCGGGATTCGGCGCCCGAGGACCGGCGCTCGAGCGGCCTCAGCCCGCCCACCGACGCCGAACTCGTCGCCGCGTACCGCGCGGCGGCGCCCAAGTCCCAGGCGGTGGAGACCTTCGGACGGGACTTCGTCGCGATGGCCGCCGGGGCGGTGCAGAAGTACACCTTCATGGGGAATTACTTCCTGGAAGGCCTGAAGTCCCAGCCCCTCGCGATCTACCGCGCCGCCGCCGATTTCATCTCGACCCACGACAAGCGCGAGGAGCCCGCGTCCCGCCGGTTCATGGAGCTCCTCGGACGCTGGAACGCCTTCCAGGATCACGGCCGGGAGAAGCTCCTCGCGATGAAGCGCCTCGGGCAGGAAGGGCCCCCGCGGAACCTGCCTCCGAGCCCGATGCCGGGCGGCGAGTACTGGGACATGGCCACGGGCATGAACGCCCAGAGCTTCATGTACCGCGAGCTCGACCCGGCCGTGAACTACTCGTTCTTCGACTACTCGCCGTTCGTCGTGTCCTACTTGAAGACCGCCGCCGAGCTGGCCGGCGCGAAGAACGCCGCGGTCGTCGAAGCCGACCTGAACAAGCTGACTCGCCCCGCCAAGCCGCTCGCGGTCCTGCGCACGAAGAACGCGGCGCATTACGTACCGGGCTTCGACAAGAAGCTCGAGGAGATGGCGGACTGGATCGCTCCCGGCGGCCAGCTCGTGATCCAGAACGACCCGAGCCCCGGCCAGCGGGACATCATCATCGAGAAGCACGGCCCGCTGATCCGCCGCCTGATCGCCGAGGGCTGGGAGTTCGAGTACGGCTTCTCGGGCAGCCCGGGCAATTGGGGGGGCTACGGCCTCGACACCATGACTTTGACCCGGCCGAAGGCCGCATCGAAGAAAACCCCCGAGGAAGCCTTGCGCGAGTGGGCTTCCTACGAAAGAGCGGTGCAGTACCTGGAGAGGAGCTTCAACCCGCTCGGCTTCCTGTTCCGCTGAATCGACGGAAATCGTATTTTTTTACCTGCCACTTTGGCAGGTCGCCATAGGACTCCCGTGATATCACCTCCCCCGTAGGGAGTAGCGACTCGCACCGGCGCGAGTTCCGTCGGGGTTTTGGTAGACTCACCGCCCGCACATGGCCACCAGCCTCCTCGCGCTGCTCGACGACATCACGACCGTCCTCGACGACGTGGCCCTCCTCGCCAAGATCGCCGCGAAGAAGACGACGGGGGTGCTCGGCGACGACCTGGCGCTCAACGCGCACCAGGTCGCGGGCGTCCAGGCTGAGCGCGAGCTGCCCGTCGTGTGGGCCGTGGCCAAGGGCTCGCTCAGGAACAAGGCGATCCTCGTGCCTTCCGCGCTCGCCGTCAGCGCGGCGGCACCCTGGGCCGTGACGCCGCTGCTCATGTGCGGCGGCCTGTACCTGTGCTACGAGGGCTTCGAGAAGCTGGCCCATAAGTTCCTTCAAACTCCGGACGAGGTCAAGAAGGAGCGCGCCGCCCTGGTGAAGGCCTTGGCCGACCGGACGGTGGACCTCGTCGTGATCGAGAAAGAAAAGATCGCGGGCGCCATCCGAACCGACTTCATACTCTCGGGCGAGATCATCGTCATCACCTTGGGCGCGGTCGCGGGCGCGTCGTTCGTCGTGCGCGCGGGAGCGCTGGCGGCCGTCGCCGTGCTCATGACCGCCTTCGTCTACGGCTTCGTGGCATGCATCGTCAAGCTCGACGATGTCGGCCTCCACCTGAGCCGCAAGAAAAATTCCGCCGCCTTGGGACGCGGTCTCCTGCTCGCCGCGCCCGTCTTGATGAAGAGCCTCTCCGTGGTCGGCACCGCCGCCATGTTCATGGTCGGCGGCGGCATACTGATGCACGGCCTGCCCGGCGCGCACGACGTTATCCATCATGCCGCGGTCGCGGCGGGGCCGCTGGGGATCATCGTGCCGTCGATCGCCGACGCGCTGGCCGGCGTCTTCGCCGGGGCGCTGGTCCTGGCCGCCGTGAGCGCTAGCGCGTCCGTCGTTCGGCGAGCAGGACGGCGTTAAGCACCGCGCAGGCGGTGGTCACGGGGCCCACTCCGCCGGGGACGGGAGTCAGGCGGCCCGCGCGCGAGGCGACTCCGGGCGCCGCGTCGCCCACGAGGCGGCCGCGCACGACGTTGACGCCCGCGTCGAGCACGAGGGCTCCACGCTTGACCCACGAAGCCTTCACCAACCCGGGCGCGCCCGCGGCGAGCACGAGGACGTCGGCCTCCCGGCACAGCGCCGCGAGGCCCTTCGTGCGCGTGTGGGCCAAGGTCACGGTCATGTCGAGCGTCGAGAGCAGATGCGCCGCGGGGCGGCCCACGGTCGCGGAGCGGCCGACGACCACGGCCCGGCGCCCGGAGAGAGGCACGCCCGCGGCGAGCGCCAGGCGAATGATGGCGAGAGCGGTGCAGGGGACGACGAGGTCCCGCGTCTCCTTCCAATTTTTGGCGAGAAAAAGGCGGCCGTAAGCGGCGGGCGTGATGCCTTCGGCGTCCTTGTCGGCGGGGATGGCCGCGGCCGCGTCGGCCGCGGCGACGCCGCGCGGATAAGGCGTCTCGATGATCAGGGCGTCCGCCGAGGCGTCGGCGGACAGGTCGGCCAGCAGGCCCAAGGTCTTCGCGCGCGGGCCGGGGGAGAGGCGATGCACGACAGCGTCGACGCCCGCGGCTTCGCAGGCCTTCAGCTTGGCCTTCAGGTAGCTTCCGGCGGCCGCGTCGGCCGCGGCGACGATCGCCAGGCGGGGGCGGCGGCCGCGCTCGCGGGCCACGGCCGAGGACCGGCGGCGCGCCTCGGCCAGCAGCCGCAGCGCCAGCGTCTTGCCGTCCAAAATCCGGGCGCTCATTTTTTGGCGAGGCTCCGCTCGAGGCGCGCGACGACGGCGGAGAGCATCTCCAGCGTCGGCGCGGGCACGCGGCGGCGCTTGGCCGCATGGAGGAGGGGGCCCAGGATCGCGCGGGCCTCGGTGCGGCGGCCGGCGGCGAGGTCCTGCAGCATGGAGTTGCGCTGGCGAGGCGCGTTGCGGCAGGACAGCATGAGCTTGTCGGCCATGTCGGTGTAGTCGAGACGGTGGCCGGAGGCGGCGGCGGCGGCGGCGGCCTCGCCGAGCGCGGCCAGCGCCACCTCGCGCAGGGCGGGGTCGGCCTCGATGCGGCCGCTCTCGACCGCGCAGGCGGCGCCGAGAGGGTTGACCGCCGCGTTGAAGGCGGCCTTGGTCCAGAGCATGCCCTCTTCGGAGTCCTTGAGATGCACGCGGAAGCCCGCGCTCGTCAGCAAGGCGCGGGCGTCCTCGAGCGCGCGATCGTTGCCGGAACGGCGCGCGAGCAGTATGTCCGTGCCGCCGTTGAGCTTGAGCGAGCCCGGCTCCTCCCGGTCCGCCGCGAAATAGCAGACCCCGATGACCGTGCGCTTCGGGCCGAAGGCGCGCCGGAACACCTTCTCGTGGCCGATCCCGTTTTGAAGGGCCACGACGGCGGTGCCCGGCCCGATGAGGCGGCGGGCGGAGGCCGCGGCGCGGCGGGCGTCGCCGGACTTGACGCAGAAGAAGGCGGCGCGGACGGGGGTCTTGAGCGCGCGGGCGGAGGCCAAGCCCGTGATCCGTTCGGTGCGGCCGTCCGGCGCGGTCACCGTGAATCCGGAGCGGGCCAGGCGGCGCTCGGCGGCGGCGTCGCGCCCCAGAATCGCGACCGGCGCTCCCGCCCGGCGCAGGCCGGCGGCCAGCGAGAGCCCCACGGCGCCGGGGCCGACGACCAGGACGGGTTCGCTCACGCCCGGATTATGGCAAAAAAAATGACCCCCGGCGCTTTCGCGCCGGGGGTCTGCTTCGGCGATTGTGAGAACGCGTTTTTACGCGTTCACCATCTTCGCGCGGGACACGTCGCCCTTCTTGTCGAGGAAGTACAGGAAACCGGCCTGCTTCTTCACGCCGACCTTCATGACCTTCTCGGTCTTGCCGCCCTTCTTGCCGCCGCGGGCCATCTTGGCGCGGGAGACGTCGCCCTGCTTGTCGATGTAGTAAAGGAAACCCTGAACCCGCTCAACGCCGACCTTCTGAACCTTCTCAGCCATTTTCGTGACCTCCGTACAGATGCCGGGATCGGTACCCCTGGATCCCTGGGGTGCAACGACGAGAATCTAGCATAGTCTCCGACGGAGATGCAATGTTTTCTCGACGGGGGCTCGACGGGGAAATGACGAGCCCCGCCGAGGGATTCCTCGACGGGGCAGCCGACGGGGAAAAGGCTTATTTTCCCGGTTTATCGAAGAGGGCGATCTGCGTCTCCTGGGGCATGATGAGCCGTTCCTTCAGCCAGGCGTCGACGAGGCTCCGTGAGAAGCGGTACTGGCGGCCGATGCGCGAGGCGGGGATGCGCTTCTGGCGGATGAGGCCGTAGATCTTGGAGCGGCCCATGCTCAGGTAGAGGGCCAAAGTCTTGATGTCCATCACGTCGGGCACGGGACCGTTCATGCCTCGCTTCGCCGTCTTTCTCTTCTTTTTCATTGAATGAGCGTTGAACTCTACCGTTTAGAATCGCTTAACGCTCAAAGTGTATGTCCTCTATCATCTTTTGTCAAGTATTCCGTCGGGCGGCTAGTCCTCCTCCTCTTTCGGCGGAATGCCGCACGCCGCGTCGGGCGCGAAGTGCTCCCGGTACGCCGCGGCCTCGCTGCGGTCCCGGTTGAGCGCTTTCTGATAAGCCTTCAGGCAGGCCGCGGGACAGCAGCCCTTGACCGTCCGGGCGTCGCAGTTGGGCGCGGCGCGCACGCACGCCCCGAAGGAGTCCCCGTTCTCGACGCAGGCTCCGAGCGCCGCGACGCAGTCCTTGAATTTGGGCCGATAGGACGAGGAGGAGGCGGAGGATTTCTTCTTCGCGGCGGGGGCGGATTCCTTTCCGTCCGCCGCCGAGGAGTCCTCTGCGGCGGACTGGGTGTCGGCGGGAGGCGCGGCCGCGTCGGAGGAGGTTTCGGGCGAGGCGGCTTTCGGCTTGCCCTTGCCCTTCGCCGCGGGCTTGGGCGCGAGCGCCTTGGCCTTCGCGCAGGCGGACTTCACTCCGAGGCTGCAGGCGTTTCGGTAGTCCTCGCGGGCGAACCCCATCTCTCCCTGGCTTTCGTACGCGCGCGCGCGGTCGGCATACGCTTGCGCGAAGCCGATGTCGAGCGCGACCGCCCGGTAGAAATCGCCGATCGCCGCCGGGGTCTTTCCCGCCTTGAGGAGCAGCACGCCGCGGCGGTGGAAGCCTTTCGCGTTTTTCTTGTCGAGGGCCAGGCAGTCCGAGAGATCTCCGAGGGCGCCCGCGTCGTCGCCGTCTTTTTCGCGCAGGTCCGCCCGCGCGCACAGGACCTTCGCCTTGCCCGGATTCCCGTCGCCGTCCTTCCACAGAGAGAGCGCGTTGGAATAAGAGGAGAACGCCGCCTTCGGGTCTTTCTCCCGCTGCTCGCGGGCCCCTCGCGCCGCCCAGGATTTGAACGACTCGGCGCGCGCCTGAGCGGCGGCGAAAAAAGCGATCATCACGGCGAGCGGCAGGCGTGGGCTCATGGCTTATTAATAGGAAGCGTAACATCGGCTCGCTTCCGCGTCAAGCGCCCTCCCTCGAAAAAAAGCTTGTCATCGACGGGAATCTTTTGCTATAGTGTGGAACACCATGCAGATTTACGAAACAGTCCTCATCCTGAAGCCGGTCCTCGCCGACCCCGAAGTCGTGGAGTTCGTCGAGAAGACCAAACTGACCATCACCGGCGAAGCCGGAGAGTTGGTCAACCACGAGATCTGGGGCCGGCGGAAGCTGACCCACATCATCGGCAAGGCGCGCGAAGGCATCTACGTGTACCTGAAGTTCAAGGGCACGCCGGCGCTCCTCAAGAAGATGTCTCACAATTTCGGCGTCTCCGACACCGTCCTGCGTGAAATGACCGTCTTGGTCCGCGATCGCAAGATGCGCGAGAAGAAGCCCAAGAAGATCAAGCCCGCCGTCGCGCCGGCCGCCCCGGTTCAGGCGTAAAAATGGCCGTCGAGCTGCGCCTGCCCGAACAGAATACCGTTCTTCTGACGGGAAGGCTCACTCGCGACCCCGAGCTGAAGTACACCGCAAGCGGAACGGCGATGTGCCGTTTCGGTCTGGCCGTCAACCGCCGCTACAAGGACCCGAAGTCCGGCGAGTGGAAGGACGACACGACTTTCGTGAACTGCGTGATCTGGCGCGAAGCTGGCGAGCGCGTCGGCAAGGCCGTCAAGAAGGGCACCCCCGTGCACGTCGAGGGCCGCCTGCGCAGCTATGATTTTCAGGACAAGGAAGGCAACAAACGCTCCGGCATCGAAGTCGAAGCGCGTCGCGTTCAGATTCTTGAGAAAGCCTCGTCGGCCGGCTCGTCCGGCGTCGGGGAGCCGGAGCCGTCGGCCGGCGCAGAGATTGAGGAGGTACCGTTCTGATGTCCGCCGAGCCTAACGTCCCCGCGACCCCCGAGGCCGCTCCCGCTTCCACCCCGTCCGCGCCTTCCGCCCCGTCCGCCGCCGGCGCGCGCCGTCCGAGCAGCAGCGCCCCTGGCGGTCGCCGCGCGCCCTACCCCGTCCGCCGCAAGGTCTGCCGCTTCTGCGCCGAGAAGGTCCGCGACATCGACTTCAAGCAGATCCAGATTCTGCGCACCTTCACGACCGACACGGGCAAGATCCTGTCGGCCCGCATCACGGGCAACTGCGCGTCGCATCAGCGCCAGCTCACCCGCTGCATCAAGCGCGCGCGCAACCTCGCGCTGCTGCCGTACGTTACGCGGTAAAGAATTAAGCAGGAGCACCGTCATGAAAATCATTCTTCGCAGCACCGTCGACAATCTCGGCCGCCCCGGCGACGTCAAGGACGTCAAGACCGGCTACGCCCGCAACTATCTGCTCCCGCGCAAGCTGGCGGAGATGGCCACCGAGTCTTCTCTTAAATATTGGGAAAAGGGGAAGGAAAAGCGCGCGACGCTCGTCGCCGCCGACGTCAAGGTCGCCAAGGAGCTGTTGGAGAAGCTCGTCGGCGTCAATCTCGCCTTCTCGGTTCCGGCTTCCGACACGGGCAAGCTGTTCGGCTCGATCGGCAAGGCCGATCTGCTGAAGAGCCTGAAGGCGGCGGGCTACGAGGTTCCGAAGAACGCGATCCACCTCGAGACCGCGATCAAGACTACGGGCGAGCATGAAGTGTCGCTCCGGCTCCAGCCCGAAGTCATCGCCAAGGTCAAAGTCACCGTCACCGCGCGCGAGTAACCAGCGGGGCGCATGGCGCAAAATCCGTCCACGCCTCCGCAGGCCCTCGAGGCTGAAATGGCCGTTCTCGGCTCGATGCTCATCGAGAAAGAGGCGGCCGAGAAAGCCCTCGACCTCCTTCACGAGTCGGACTTCTACCTCGACGCGCACAAGCGGATATTCCGTTCCATCCACGCGCTGTTCATCGCGGGCCAGGCGATCGACGTCGTCACCGTCTCCGAGGAGCTGCGCAAGAAGTCCGAGCTCGACGGCGTCGGCGGCGGCGCCTTCCTCGCCGAGCTGATCAACAAGGTCACCACCGCCGCGCACGTCGAGTACTACGGCCGCCTCGTCAAGGAAAAGGCGATCCTGCGCGACCTCATCGCGGCCGCCACGGGCGTGGTCACCGCCTGCTACACGCAGGAGAAGGACCCCAAGCAGATTCTCGACGAGGCGCAGGGCTCGATCCTCAAGGTCAGCGAGCGCCAGACGCTCCAGGGCGTCACCGAGATGAAGGACCTCGTTCACGAGGTCGTCGACCAGATCGAGCGCGCGCACCACAGCAAGCAGGAAGTCACCGGCATCCCGACGGGCCTGCGCGCCTTCGACAAGATGACGACGGGTTTCCAGAAGTCGGACCTGATCCTGATCGCCGCGCGGCCTTCGCAGGGAAAAACCGCGATAGCCCTTAATATGGTGGCGCACGCGGTTCTCGAGAAAAATCTCCCGGTTCTGTTCTTCTCGCTCGAGATGAACAAGCACGCGATCATGCAGCGCTTCATCGCCTCCGAGGCGAAGGTCAACCTCAAGGACATCCGCACCGGCTACTTCAAGCGCGACCGCTGGCAGGACCTGACCGGGGCCGCCGCGCGCTTCGCCGAGGCGCCGCTGTTCATCAACGACAACCCCGGCATGACGGTCATGAACGTCCGCACGATTTCGCGCCAGCTGATGACGCGTCTGCGCCTGGAGAACAAGGCGCTCGCCATGGTCGTCATCGACTACCTCCAGCTCCTGCGCGGCGGCGGCAGCGGGCGCCAGGAGAACCGCCAGCAGGAGGTCTCCGAGATCTCGCGCAGCCTCAAGCAGCTCGCCCGCGAGCTCAACCTGCCCGTGATCGCGCTGTCCCAGCTGTCTCGCGCCAGCGAGGACAAGTCCCGGCTCGACAACCGCCCGAAGCTGTCGGACCTTCGGGAATCCGGATCCCTGGAACAGGACGCCGACGTCGTCGCGATGATCCACCGCGAGGGCTACTACAAGCCCAACGACCCGACCTTGGAAAACAAGGCGGAGATCATCATCGCCAAGCAGCGCCAGGGCCCGACCGGCTCGGTCCCCGTCACCTTCCTGCGCAGCATCACCCGCTTCGTCGACGAGACGAACACGGAAGAGCCCGTCGCCTTCGAGGAAACCCAGCAGCAGTTCTCATGAGGCGACCATGAGGCGCTTCTTCCGCCCGACGTGGGCCGAGATCGATCTGAACGCGCTCGTCGGAAACCTCCGGCTCCTGCGCAAACGCCTGGGGCCGCGCGTCAAAATCATGTTCGTCGTGAAGGCCAACGCCTACGGCCACGACGCCGTGCTCTGCGCGCTCGCCGCGCAGAAGGCCCGCGCGGCCGACTGGCTCGGCGTGTCCTCGGTCGAGGAGGGTTTGGCCCTTCGCTCCGCGGGGGTCAAGCTTCCCGTTTTGATCCTCGGCTCCCTCTATCCGTTCGAGAGCGTGCTCGCCGCCGCCGCGCACGACCTGACCCCGATCGTCGCCTCCCTCGAATCCGCCCGGCGCGTGGCCGAGGCGGCCTTGCGTCTGCGCCGCAATATAAACATTCATGTTAAGGTGGATACTGGAATGGGCCGGATCGGCCTGCGGCCGGAGGCCGCCGTGGCGCTGATGAGGGATTTGTCGGCCCTCAAGGGCATCCGGGTCCAGGGCATCTACACCCACATGGCCAAGGCCGAGAGCGACCCGGCCTTCACGGGCCGTCAGCTGTCCGCCTTCAAACGGGTATTGAAAGCCTTGGACAAGGAAGGCCTCCGCCCGCCGCTCGTGCACGCCGCCAACTCCGCGGCGGCGCTGCGCCATCCCCGCTCCCGGTTCGACATGGTGCGTCCGGGTTTGGCCGCATACGGCCTCGTCGAGGGCTTCGTCCCCGTGCTGACGCTCAAGAGCAAGATCGTCTTCATTAAAACCGTGTCCAAGGGCGCGACCGTGAGCTACGGCGCGACCTGGCGGGCCAAGCGCGTCAGCCGCATCGCGACCTTGCCGATCGGCTACGGCGACGGCTATCCGCGCGCCTTGTCGAACAAGGCCGCGGTCCTCGTGGGCGGAAAGCGCTGCCCCGTCGTCGGCCGGGTCACGATGGACCAGACCATGATCGACGTGACCGGCG
>JAQTNG010000055.1 GCA_028714015.1 Elusimicrobiota bacterium
CACCTCGGCGTCCACTTCGCGGCACCGACTCTACACCGTTTTCGGAGCGGGTATGCGATGAGTATAGCCCCGGAAGTTCATACGTCAAGACCCACTCACGGTAAAAAATTCTCGAGTGAAAAGTAAATCGGGGCTTTCGTCAAGTGATGGCCGCCCGAGTCGGGCGAATGCTAGTATTCGAGCATGATCACGACCCTCTTTTTCCTGCTGGCCGCGCCGCTGGCCCGCGCCGCCGAGCTGCCCGGCGTGCCGGGCTCCGCCGTCGTCCTCTCGACGTCGGCGGCGCTCGCCGCACCGGCGGCGAACGCATCCGTTATAGCCGCGCCCCTGCTGCCGCCCAAGATTCCCGACCGGCCGAAAGGCACGCTCGACACCGCCGGAGAGGTCGCCCGCGATCTCGCGGTCCGCGTCGAGTACTTCGAGAACGGCCAATCCTACTACCGCGCCTACACCAAGGGCTCGCATACGCCCGAGGAGAACAAGGCGTTCGTCCAGTTTCTCGAGGACTACGAGAGCGAGCTGGGCATCGCCAAGCGCGTCCACGCGATCCTGGGCGTCTGGCTCGAGAAGAAGTCCGCCATCAAGGATTAATAGCAACCTAGGTGGTTAGGGCCTTTCGACTCATGCGGCGAGCCCGGATCGGGTTATAATAATAACAGGGTCGTTTCGACCCGGAGGTTCCACGTCCATGATCATCGCCACCCTTCTCGCCGCCGTTCTGTCCATGCCCGCTTCGGCCCAGGTCGCCGTCTGCCAGAGCAACGAGATGACGTCGGCATGGGAGAAAGTCACGTTCGGCCTGTGGCTGAGCGACTACACCGTTCCCGACGATTCGGCGCGCACGGCCACGCTCAGCTACATCGGCTGCTCGGTTCTGAGCGACGGAACGGAGGTCCGCTTCTACCGGAGCGAGGACCGCGCCTTCACCCTCTCGGCCTCAACGAACGCGGGCGGCGAGAACGGCGCCACGACCTTGGGCTTGACCCGCCGGGCCGAGAAGGTCACGCTCGGGACCTGGGGCCACCATAAGGTGTTCTACAAGGGCGTGGGCATCGACAAGGTGTCCGTTCCCAACGGCGGGGACTCGACCGTGGTCAAGAACGTGTTCGTGATCCCCGTCTACGACGGCAAGCCCTAGCCTCTAAGGCTTCGAGCCGGGAACGCCCAGGGCCAGCACGACGGCGCGAAGCTTCGCCTGCACCGCGGCCTGGTTTTTGGGTCCCATGCGCAGGAGCTGCTTCTGCGCGGGGCTCAGGCTCTCCAGGCTCTCGTCGGCGTAAACCCAGCCGATGCCTTTCTTGCCCGCCGTAAGGACGGCCTCGCCGTCGAGCGGGGGCACGTCCACCAGCTCGCGGGCCGCGGCGAAGAAAGCCTCGTGCGCGCTCGCGGTCTTCTCGCCGAGGCCGCGCTGGGCGGCGTCGAACAGGGGCATCAGGTCCGTGAAAACCCTCGCGGCCGCGACCGCGTCCACGCGGCCGACCATCGCCGCGACGCCGTCGTAGCGGGCGTAAGAGGCGGGATCGACGAGGATCTTTCCGTCCTTCCTCACGACGGAGAACTTGCCGCGGGGCGCGAAGGCGGCGAACAGGTCGCGGGGGAATTTCCCGTTCGCGATCATGTTCATCGCGGCGGTCAGGCGCGGTATGAGCGACTCCTTCTTGAGCCACTCCTGGAACGCGGCGTCGGAGGACAGCGCGGCGGCGCGGCGGCGGACGAACTCGTCGCTCTTCTCGAGCGGCGGCAGGTCCGGCGGGAGGGCGGCCGGCGCCTCGGGGGGAAGCGAGGAGATCCCCGGCGCGGCGGGCGCGGGCTTGAGGAGGGAGCGCGCGCCGTAGAGCCCGATGGCGGCTCCGGCGGCGAGGAGAACGGCGACGATCAAAAGTCCCGGGTTTTTCATGGTTGACCTCAGCGCCAGATGATACGGCTTTCGCGCGGGGATGTGGAGGCGTCCGGTGTAACAGTCAGGTCAATTCTTCCGAGCTCGCGGCCGTCGGACGTCACGACCGAAACCCGCCAGCGGCCGGGCTTGTGCTTGGCCTTGACCGTGAATCCGCGCCAGCCGGCGTCGCGCCCGCCGGTGATCGGCAGGGCGATGATTTCGGGCTCGCCCCAGCCGTCCGGCTCGTGGAACCTCCAGTGCACCTCGAGGCGCTCCCGGAAGTTCGTCGGCGAGAAGACGCTGATCCAGCAGTAGATCGCGTCGCCGGGCCGCGCGAGGAAGGCCTGGTCGCCGCGCTGCCAGAACTTCCAGCGCGGCCGAGTCGAGCTGAGGGCGAAGCGGCCGCCCTCTCGGCGCACCTCGTGATAGACGCCGATCTCGGAGAGCGACAGCGGCACCGGCGGTATGACCTTGGCGAAATAGAGGACGGCGAACAGGGCCGCGACCGCGGCGAAGGGATACACCACGTGCTTGCGGACGGACCGCTTCTGGTCCGGCATGCGGCGGTCGAGCCGCCAGGTCAGCGCGCCGACGCAGGCCGACGCCGCGGCCAACGAGCCGAGGAAAGGGAGCGCGCCGATGCGGCCCATCAAGGTCGGCACCAAATAGGTGAAGTAGGAGACGAGGCACAGGCTGAACAAGGTCATGCGCAGCAGGGTCCCCGAGCTTTCGAACGGCTTGAGCTCGTTGATCGCGAGCAGCGCGGCGAGGATCAGCAGGAAGAGGAACGAGGCGCCCATCGAGGCGCTCTTGAAGTAGAAGAGCGTGTAGATGTTGAGCAGAGTCCCGAGCATGAAGTGCGTCGCGCCCGTATGGTAGCGCCACGCGGTCTTGAAGCGCTCGGGCGGGGTGAAGCCGCCGTGGAGCTCGCGCAGCTCCAGGCCCGTGAAGAACGCGCACAGCGACAGGTAGGTCGCCTGATGGATGATGTTGTGGAGCTTGTCGATGCGGCCGACGGCGAGCGTGTCGAAGAGGAAGCCCGCGACGAAAAAGCCGACGGTGCAGGCCGGCTCGTGGTCGCGGTAGAACGCCTTGGCGCGCTCGAGCATCAGCGGGGCGCCGGGACGCAGAAGGGAAGGCGGTCCTTGGAAACCGACGGCGACTTCGCCCGCTCATAGACGCTGATCTGCTCCACCATCCACATGTAGGGCGGCCGCGCGGCGGTGAGCGCGGTCAGGATCTTCCCGGTCTCGCGGCGGTTGTAGGCGAAGCCCTTTTCGGCGAGCCTGGCGACCCAGTAGCGCTTGGGCCGCTCGTTGACGTGGTGGTGTCCGCCCTGGTTGGGCTGGGCCGCGGAGAGGATGAGGCGGTCGCTGAAGCGCAATAGGTTGTCGAGGAAAGCGCCCGCGAGCGCCTCGGGGATGTGCTCGGCGACCTCGAGGCAGAGCGCCAGGTCGAATTCGCCCCAGACGTTCTCGAACGGCACGGTGAGATCGCGCGCCTGGAACACGACCGGATAGGAGTGCTCGGCGGGGGGAACGACGCCGTCGATGGAGACGACGTCCACGCCGTTTTTCGCGAACCGATGGCCGTAGACCCCGCAGCCGGCGCCGAGATCCACGAGACGCTTCGGCCGGAACAGGCCATGGAGGATGTCGGCGATGATTTCGGCCGACTGGACGTAGCGTTCATGCCCCGAGCCCCACTCCTCGAAGAAGGCCCGGTCGTAGATGCGGTCGAGGTCGGTCATCATCGGCTATGTCGCGGGATGAGAACGGTGGAGCATCCGGTACGCCTTGAGCGCGTCGTTGACGGCGCTGACGAGGGCGCAGGTCGCGAAGGCGATCAGCATGAGCTTGAACTGCTTCTCCGTCGCGGCCCGGGACAGCGCGAACGCCGCGGCGGTCGTCAGCAGATGAAAGGCCAGCAGATACCACGGCTGGTTCCAGCCGAGCATCATCACGTCCATCGGCATGAGCACGAAGGCGACGAGCGGCTTGATCTTCTCGCCGCCGAGGAACAGCGGGAACCAGACCGAGCCGGTCATGACGAGGGCGTACAGCACGAGGCAGACGACGAAGGCGAAGAGCGCCTCGAACAGCCGGCGGAGGTGGCGTCGGGTGTGCGCGTGAGCGTGCGGGTGGGCGGGCGCCGGTTTGGCGCTCACGCGAGAGGCACGGCTCCGGGGCGCTGGAAGCGCCGCGCCAACTCGTCGCGGTTGAGGGCCAGCATGGCGCGGCGGCCGTGCGGGCAGGCCGAGCCGTCCTTGCAGTCCCGGAGCGCGTCGAGGAGCTTGTAGGCCTCGTCCTCGCCCAGGCGGTCGTGGGATTTCACGGCGGCCTTGCACGCGATCGTCGCGATGACGTCGTGCCGCAATCGTTCGGCCTCGGCGACGGGATCGGACAACGCGTCGATCACGCGGTGGACGAGTTTCTTGACCTCGTCGGCCTGATAAAAAAGCGCCGGGACGGCCGTGACGTGAAGACCGTTCTTGCCGAAGGCCGCCACCTCGAAGCCGATCTTGCGCAGGCGGTCGGATTTGTCGAGAACCGCGCGCACGGCGGAAGCGGGAAGATCGATCGGGACCGGCAGCATCAATGTCTGCGACTTGGCGCCGCCCGTTTCGATCTCGCCCATCAGCTTTTCGAACAGGACGCGCTCGGCGGCGGCGTGCTGGTCGAGGATGAAGAGCCCGCCGTTGGCCTCGAACAGCATGAAGCTGCGCTCGATCTGGCCCAGGTAGCGGAACGGGGGCGTGTACCAGACCGGCGCGCCCTCGGGCGCGCCCATGGCGACGGCGGAGCTGAGCTTGAGCTGCTTGAACTCCTCCGGGATGAAGCCGCGGCCGCCCAAGTAGTAACCGTCAGGGCTTGGGGCTTCGGGCTTTCCCGCTTCGGGAGCGCGTCGAAGGTCCGGAGCGTCGGCGACGACGGCCGCGGGCTCGGGCTCGATCGTGATGGGCGCCGCCGCTTTCGCCTTGGCGAGCGCGGAGGCGACGAGGCCGCTGACGATCGCGAACATCTCCCCGTCCTCTTTGAAGCGCACCTCGCGCTTGCCGGGGTGGACGTTCGCGTCGAACGCGTCGGGATTGAGCTCGAGCAGCGCCACGCACACCGGCTGTCTGCCGGCGGGGCGGTGCTCGCCGTAGGCTTTGTACAGCGCCGTGTTCAGGATCTTCGACGACACGGGGCGCTTGTTGACGAAGAAGTACTGGAAGCTGCGCGAGGACGGCATCTTGTCGAACGGCGAGACGAGCATGCGCACGCGCACGCCGGGGCGCTCGACGTCGATGGGCAGCAGGCCGCCCGCGAGGTCGTCGCCGAGCACGGCCGCGGCGCGCATGTCGAAATCCTGGAAGAAGTCGCCGGAATCCTCGGGCTCGAAGCGCAGGACCTGGCGGCCTTCCGATTTATAGGTGAAGCGCACGGACGGGTTGGCGAGCGCGGCTTCCTCGATCACCGCGGCCAGGCGCGAGCGCTCGGAGCCGTCGGACTTGAGGAACTCGAGGCGCGCGGGCGTGTTGTAGAAGAGGTCCTTCACGAAGACGGTCGTGCCGTGAACGACCGGCGCGGGGCCGTTGGTGATCTTCCCGCCCTCGCTCGTCACGCGCCAGCCGGTCTTGGAATCCTTCTGAGCGCTCGTGATCGTGACCTTGGAGACCGCCGCGATCGCGTACAGCGCCTCGCCGCGGAAGCCGAACGTGCGGAGGCGATCTAAATCCTCGAACGCGGATATTTTGCTGGTCGCATGCCGCTCAAGACATAGCTTGACGTCTTCCGCATCCATGCCGACGCCGTTATCGGACACCCGTAAGCTCGTTTTCCCGGCCCCAAAGACCTCGATGTCAATGCTCGTCGCTTGGGCGTCCAGCGAGTTCTCGATTAATTCCTTTAGAAGCGAAGCCGGTCTCTCCACGACTTCCCCGGCGGCGATTCTTGAAAAAACTTCTTCCGTCAATCTTTGGATGATGGGCATCAGAGTTGTTTCTTCAGCGCGTTCAAGGCTTGCAGCGCCTCGATCGGCGTCATGGTTTCGGGGTTGATGAGCTTGAGGGTGCGCAGAATCGGATTTTCCTCGAACAGGGGCAGCTCGGGCGTCTCGGGCGTTTCCTCATGGACGACGCGGCTGCTGAGGCGGCCGGAGGCGGACTCGTTCTCGAGGCCGGAGAGGATTTTCTGGGCCCGGGAGATCAGCTGGGCCGGCAGGCCGGCCAGCGCCGCGACGTGGATGCCGTAGGAGCGGTCGGCCGGACCCGCGCCGATCTTGTGGAGAAAAACCACCTCGGTGCGGCCGTCGGCGCCGGACCATTCCTTGACCTCGACGTTCCCGTTGACGACGCCGGCCAAGGTCTTGGCCAGCTCCGTCAATTCGAAATAATGGGTGGCGAACAAGGTGCGCGGCCCCCGGGGGCCGTCGGCTTCGCCTTTCGCTTCATAGGACGAATGCAGGTGCTCGAGGACGGCCCAGGCGATCGAGATTCCGTCGAAGGTGGACGTGCCGCGGCCGACCTCGTCGAGGATGACGAGCGAGCGCGGCGTCGCCGAGCGCAGTATGTGCGAGGTTTCCTTCATTTCCACCATGAAGGTCGAGTCGCCCTGGGCGAGGGCGTCCTGGGCGCCGATGCGGGTCAGTATCTTGTCCACGATCCCGACGCGAGCGGACTTCGCGGGCACGAAGGACCCGATCTGGGCGAGCAGCGCGATCAGGGCGTTCTGGCGCAGATAGGTGGACTTGCCGGCCATGTTCGGGCCGGTGAGGATCAGGATCTGCGGGTCCCGCGCGTTGAGCGTCAGCGAGTTCGCGACGAAGGTGCCCGAGGGCAGGAGCGCCGCCAGGACCGGATGGCGGCCCTCCACGATTTCGAGATCGTAGGAGAAATCGACCTTGGGCTTGACGAAGTCGTGCATCGCCGCGACCGAGGCGAGCGACTGGAAGCCGTCGAGCTCGCTGAGCAACTCGGACAGGCGCAGGAGCGGCGCGTGGTAGCCGATGGCCTCGTCGCGAAGCTCGCCGAACAGGCGCGCCTCGAGGCGCAGCATCTTCTCTTCCGCCGTAAGAATCCTCGTTTCGAGCTCCTTGAGCTCAGGCGTGATGTAGCGCTCGGCGTTGGTCAAGGTCTGCTTGCGCGTGTAGGAGGCGGGGGCCTTGGCGCTCTGAGCCTTGCTGATCTCGATGTAGTAGCCGAACACCGAGTTGTAGCCGGCCTTGAGGCTGCTGATGCCGGTGGCCTTGCGCTCGCGTTCCTCGAGTTCGGTCAGGATCTGGTCCGAGTCGGTCTTGAGGCGGCGCAGCTCGTCGAGCTCTTTGTGGAAGCCGGCGCGGATGAGGCCGCCGTCGGACAGCTTGAGAGGGGGCTCGTCGACGAGCGCCGCCAAGAGCTTCGCTCCGAGCGCCTCGAGCGACTTGGCCGTCTCGCGCAGGCCGGAGGCGAGATCGTCGAGGCCCGAGGAGAACGCGGTCTCGGCGAGCCAGCTCTCGAGCTGAGGCAGGCGCGCGAGCGAGCGGCGCAGGGCGCCGAGGTCCCGGGGGCTCGCGGCGCGCGTGGCCATGCGGCTCGTCACGCGCGGCAGGTCGGCGACCTCCTGAAGGATTTTGCCCAGCGACTGACGGGCCGCGGGCTTGTCGAGAAGATCCTCGACGCAATTCTGCCGGTGCTCGATTTCCCGCAGATCCGTCGACGGGTGCAGCAGCCACGTCTTCAATTTCCGGCTTCCCATCGGCGTGCGGCACTGGTCGAGCAGGCCCCAGAGGGTGTGGCGCTTGTCGCCGCTCGCGGCCTCGACCAATTCGAGCGTGCGGATGGCGGTCTCGTCGAGCTGCATGACGGCGCCGGCCTCGCGGTAGGCGGGCTCGGGCAGCTCGCGCAGGCGGAACTTGGCCTCGTCCACGTACTGCCTCGCCGCGGTCGCCGCGGCCAGCGCCAGGTGGTGGTTGCGCCAGACCGAGCCCGTGGACCACGCGGGCTGGGGCCCGCCCTTCACCGTCTCGCGCACGGTCAGGCAGGCCTTCGCCGGCAGGACCGAGCGCAGCCAGAGCGCTCCGGCCGCCTCGCCGGAGGCGATCACCTCGGCCGGGCGCACGCGCGCGAGCAGGTCGTAGAGCTTGCGGTGGTCGCGGTCGTTGAGGGTTTGGGTCGCCCAGGATTCCCCGGTGGAGACGTCGAGGCAGGCCGCGCCCCAGCCGACGAGGTCGTTCTCGATGGCGATCAGGAAGTTGGTCGCCGTGGGGTCGAGGAGCTCGTCCTCGACGATCGTGCCGGGGGTGACGACGCGCACGACGTCGCGCGCGACCAATTTCTTGTCTTTGCTCGGAGCTTCCAGCTGTTCGGCGATCGCCACCTTTCGGCCCGCGCGCAGGAGACGGGCGACGTAGTTCTGCGCGTTATGAAAGGGCACGCCGCACATCGGAAAGCCCTGGCGCTGGGTCAGGACCAGGCCGAGTATCTGGGAGGCCTCCTGCGCGTCGAGGCCGAACATCTCGTAGAAATCGCCGAGACGGAAAAAAAGGATGCTTTGGGGGTGGCGGGCCTTGATCTCCTGGTACTGCCGCATCACCGGCGTATCGGGCATGGCCTCGACGGGGGGCATGATCGCGATTGTACCAATTTCGGCCTCGCTCCCGGGCCGTCAAGACCGCGTTAAACTAGCGGCCGACGATCGCCAGCGCGGCCCCGCGCAGCATCCCCCATGCGGTCGCGGCGTCGCGCACGGCGAGATTCGGCAGGCTGTAGAGATAGAGAAGGGCCGGCACGGTCGTCCTCGGCTCGCCCAGGGCCGCCCCGAAGCGCGCCCGGACCACGGCGCGCCGGCGCCGCAGGAAGATCAGGAAAGGCGCCGCCCGGGCGGCTCCGAGAAGAAGGGCGCCGGCCAGAAGCCACGCCGCGGCGGCGCCGTTTCCCGCGATCCGGAAGGCCAGGGCGCCGGCCGCCGCCGCCAGGCTCCCCGCGGTCAGGGCGACCTCGAGCAAGGTTCGCCAGGGGGAGAAGGTGGCGGCCGTGGACATCGGACTCTGAATTCTTCGGCTGCACAGGACGGAATTCTGGGCGAACAGCATTTTTTGGCGGAAGAAGCCGCCCAGGCCGGGGCGGAAGCGATGATAGACGCCGTTGTCCGGGTCGTAATGGACCGCGGCGCGCTCGGACACGACCAGGCCGAAGAGAAAATCCTCGCTGGTCCGTATCTTCTCCATTCCCCCGACTTCCAGGTACAAGGCTCTTTCCACGGCCAGGCTGTGCCCGTTGGTCGCCCGGATCACGCGCGGCTCGAAAGGCTCGCGCGAGCGCTTTTCCCAATGCTGGAACCAGGCGCTCAAACCGGCGTCGACCGGGCCGAGATAGCCGGAGGTCGTCAGGCGGGCTCCGCGGTCCTTCATGAAGGCGAGGCTTCGCTCGATCCAATCGGCCGGGACTATGCAGTCGGCGTCGGTGAACATGACGATCTCGCCCGTGGCGGCCGCGACGCCGGTGTTCCGCGCCTCGCCGGGCCCCCTGTTGCTCGAATGCGGGACGACCTTCGCGCCCAGCGACGCCGCGAGCTTCGCGGTCTCGTCGCCGCTGAGATCGTCGACCACGATGACTTCCGCCGGGGGGTGGGTCTGATCCCGGAGGGAGGCCAGGAGCGCGGCCAGCGTGCCGGCGGCGTTGAAGGCCGGTATGACGACGGAGACGCGCGGTTTGGAGGGCATGCCGGCTGGTCGGGGGGCTACGCGGACGAACCCGTGATCCAGGTCCAAAGGACCTTGGCCGCGTTCCTCTTGTCGAAAACGGCGTTGTTCATCGCCGCGCACTCAAAAGAGCATTTGCATTTGCTGTCTTTGATGAAGCGCACGACTTCCTTGGACTTCTTCGCGGCCAGGGCCTTGCGGACGTCGAAATCGAAATCGTGGAGGTCCGCCATGTCGGACTTGTACGCGGGCAGCATCTGCCCGAGGATCTCGCAGGGCTGCAGGACGCCGCGCTCGGTGATGTTGACGAACTTCTTGCCCCCCAGGCAGGGCCAGGGATAGGCGTCCTTCTCGACGACCGAGAGAATCCCCTTCCGGGCGACGCGCTGCACCGCCCCGAGGATCGAGTTGTTGTTGTCGCGGAACTCCGCCTTCTCGATCAGCGCGATCGCCGCCTTGTACTCCTGAGGGGTCACGTCCTTCTCTTCCTTCACCTCGGCGTTCCCTCGCGGATAGAGGAACGAGAAGTTGTCGAAGGCCGCGCTGTCCCTCAGGTGAGTCATCAGCTCCATCGCATGCGTCTTGTTGGAGCGGGTCAGGCAGGTGGCGATGTCCAGGCTGAAGCGCTCCTCCTTGCTCCGGAAATCCGCGGAGAGCTGGCGGATGGTGGCCAGCGCGCGCCGGTAGATGCCGGGAACCTTCCGGTTCTCGTCATGCTCCTTCTCGAAATCGTCGATCGAAACCTGGATCTTGAGCCGCAGGCGCGGGCACTCCGCGAGGATGCGTCGGACCACGGCGGCGGTCTGCTCCGTGTAGTAGCCGTTGGTCACGATATTGCAGAACAGCAGGCCGGAGTTGTCGTAAAAGGCCTTCACGATCTCGGCGAGGTCCTTGCGCAGGAAAGGCTCCCCGCCTCCGACCGACAGGTAGATCAGGCGGAGGCTCCTGGACATCTTCTCGATCTCCGGCAGCTGGAGCTCCTGGCTGGCCTTCGCCGAGCCGATCTCCTCCCAGTAAAAGCAGTGCTTGCAGCGGGCGTTGCAGATGGCCGTGACGAAGAAGATCGCGTAGCTGGGCTGACCCGAAAAGTAGGATCTCAGGAAGTGAACGGCGTCGGTCAGGAGGTTGCGCCCGTCGGTGTTTCCGGTGAGAGCCATCGCTCTAGTGTAGCGGTTCTGCGCGAAATATCAAGCAACGCGCCGCGCTACGGGCGCCACTGCCCGTGCATGCGCATCGAATCGAGCACGCAGCCGGCGGTGAACGCGAAGAGGGCGCACGCGGAGGCGACGGCCGAGCAGAGGATCAGGATCGGCGCGCCCCACATCACGCCCAGCGCGTACAGGACCGTCGCCTTGAGCGCGATGAGCGCCGTGAGCGTCGCGAAGAGCTTCAGCGGGTTGTAGATGATCATGACCTGGGTCATCAGCTGGAGCGTGCGCAGTATGTCGCGGAAGGGCTTCACCTTTGAATGCCCGCCGGAGCGCGCGCGGAACTCGATCGGCATGTTCTTCACGAAGCGGCCCTGCATCAGGAAGGACAAGGTCATCGTCGTCGTGAACGAGTAGCCGAGGCAGCGCACGAGGGCCTGCTGGTCCACGAGGGACTTGCGCACGAGGCGCAGGCCCGAGTTCGCGTCGGGCACGCGCGCGCCGACGACGAAGCTCGCGAGCCTCAGGTACACCCAGCGCAGGAACGCCTTGGTCGGCGTGCCCCAGAAGTGGGCGCCCTCGCGCGCGCCGATGACGAGGTCGAAGGCGGGCGCGTAGTCGAGCAGCTTCAGTATCTCGGCGGGCGGGTAGGAGCCGTCCGCGTCGATCATCAGCACCCACTCGTGCTTGGCGGCCTGGATGCCGGTCAGCAAGGCGCGGCCGTAGCCGCCGTTCGCCGGATGCGAGATGACGCGCGCGTGCGCCGGGTTCACGGCCGAGGCGGTGCCGTCGGAGGAGCCGTCGTCGACGACGAGGATCTCGAACTCGAGGCCGCGCTTCTTGAGCTCCGCGTGAAGGTCTGCCATCACCGGGCCGATGGCCTCGGCCTCGTTGTACGCGGGGACGACGACGCTGACGGTGAGAGCGCTCATTTCGTTATCCTACTACTTCGCGAGGGCGGCCTCGACGTCGGCGGTGAGCTGCGAAAGCGACTTCGAGCCGAACTGGCGCGAGAGCACCTTGCCGTCGCGGCCGATCAGGTAGGCGGTCGGCAGCCCCGGCACGACCCAGCCCTTCGGGGCGTTTTCGCCGCCGTTGAGGATGACCGGGTAGTTGATCTGCGCGGCCTTGGCGAAGGGTGCGACGGCCTCGGTCTCCTCGTCCATCGAGACGCCTAGGATGGCGAAGCCCCTGGAGCCGAGGTTCGCCTGCAGCTTCACGAGCTCCGGGATCTCGGCCTTGCACGGATCGCACCAGGTGGCCCAGAAGTCGACGAGCACGACCTTGCCCTTATAATCCGACAGCGACGCCGTCTTGCCGTCGAGCGTCTTGCCCGACAGGGCGGGCGCCGCCTCGGGCGCGCCGGACGGGACGGACGGCGTGCACGCCCAGGCGAGGGCGGCGGCGGCGACGAAGGCGTATCGGGCGATGCTCCTCATCACATCAGGAACCGGTCCAATAATTTCGGCGTGAAGCGGTTGAGCCACGCGAGCTTGTCGAAGAAGATCAGCAGGCCGATCGCGATGAGCAGGGCGCCGGCGACGATCTCGCCGGTGCGGATGTGCTTCTTGTAGCGCACGAAGAAGCGCATGAACCGCGTGACCGCGAAGCCCGTGATCACGAACGGTATGCCGAGGCCGAGCGAGTACACGAACAGCAAAGTCATGCCCTGGGCGACGGTCTCGCGCGTGGCGGCCAGCGCGAGTATGCCCGACAGGATCGGGCCGATGCACGGCGTCCAGCCGAAGGCGAAGGCCAGGCCCATGAAGAAGGAGCCGACGTAGCCGGCCTTGAAGGCGGCGGTGTCCGCGCGCTTCTGGTAGTACAGCCACTTGATCGGCATGATCCCGCTCAGATGCAGGCCGAACAGGATGACGACCGCGCCCGCGACCTTGCTGACGATCGGGGCCTGCTCGGCCAGCACGCGGCCGACCGTGGTCGCGGTCGCGCCGAGCAAGGTAAAGACCAGCGAGAACCCGGCGACGAAGCACAGGGACTCCCAGCCCGCGTGCTTCAGGCGCGTCTTGTCGTCGCCTCCGGCCGAGAGCTCCTCGAGGGTCAGCCCGGACATGAACGAGATGTAGCCCGGTACCAGAGGAAGCACGCACGGCGACAGGAAGGACACGAGCCCCCCGAGCAGCGCCGCGCCGAAGCCGACCGTTCCGTTTCCCATTATTTTCATCCTATCATTTCATCGAGTCCCTGTAATCCTCGCGGCCCGGCCCTCACTCATGAGTGATATGATGACCCGTATGATGACGCTTCTCGTCGCGTTGATTCTGGCTCCGGCCTTCGTTCAGGCCGCGCCGGCCCCCCATAAGAAGGAGACCAAGATGCCCGAATATTCCAAGCCGTCGAAGGACGAGCTCAAGAAGACTTTGACCCCCGAGCAGTTCTCCGTGGTCTGCAACGCGGCCACCGAGCCGCCCTTCCAGAACGCCTATTGGAACAACCACGCCGCGGGCATCTACGTGGACGTCGCCAGCGGCGAGCCTCTGTTCTCCTCGACCGACAAGTTCGACTCCGGGACCGGCTGGCCCAGCTTCACCAAGCCGCTCGAGCCGGAGAACGTCGTCGAGAAGAAGGACCGCGAGTTCGGCATGGTCCGCACCGAGGTCCGCTCCAAGCACGGCGACAGCCACCTGGGCCACGTCTTCGAGGACGGCCCCAAGGACAAGGGCGGCCTGCGCTTCTGCATCAACTCCGCGTCCCTGCGCTTCATACCGGTCGCCAAGCTCGAGGCCGAGGGCTACGGGCGCTTCCTGCCCCTGTTCAACAAGGTCGAGGCCGCGCGCAAGGAGCAGGCCAAGGCCGCGCCCGCCAAAACCGAGACCGTCGAGCTGGCGGGCGGCTGCTTCTGGGGCATGCAGCACCTACTGCGCAAGATCCCGGGCGTGATCCGCACCGACGTCGGCTACGCCGGCGGCCAGGTTGTGAACGCGACCTACCGCAACCACGAGGGCCACGCCGAGGCCGTGCGCGTCGAGTACGATCCGCAGAAGCTGCCGTTCGAGGTTCTCCTGCGCTGGTACTTCCGCATGCACGATCCGACGACGAAGGACCGCCAGGGCAACGACCAGGGCAGCTCCTACCGCTCCGCGATCTTCTACCACACCGAAGCCCAGAGGAAGACCGCCGAGGCGTTCATCGCGCGGCTCAACGCGAAGGGGAAGTGGGGCGCGCCGATCGTGACCGAGGTCAAGAAGGCCGACCAGTATTGGAAGGCCGAGGCGGACCATCAGGACTATCTCGAGAAGCGGCCGGAAGGCTACACCTGCCATTTCCTGCGGCCGGAATCCGTGCTTGGCGACTAGCTTTTTTATATCATCGGGGCATGAACCCCGCTAACGCCAAAACCCGAATTGAAAAGGACACGATGGGGGAAATCCCCGTCGCCGAGAACCGCTACTGGGGGGCGCAGACCGAGCGCTCCCTCCACCACTTCTCGGCCGGAGCCGGCCGCGACACCTTGACGCGCGAGATGATCCGCGCGATGGGCCTTCTCAAGAGGGCCGCGGCGTCGGCCAACGCCGACCTGGGCCTGCTGCCCAAGGACAAGGAGAAGCTGATCCTGGCGGCCGCCGACGAGGTGATCGCGGGCACGCTCGACGCGCACTTCCCGCTCGTGGTCTGGCAGACGGGGTCGGGCACGCAGTCGAACATGAACGCCAACGAGGTGATCTCCAACCGCGCCATCGAGATGGCCAAGGGCGTCATGGGCTCGAAGAAGCCGATCCACCCCAACGACGACGTGAACAAGTCCCAGTCGTCCAACGACACCTTCCCGACGGCGATGCACATCGCCGCCGCCGAAACGCTCGTGCACGAGCTCGTGCCCGCCGTGAAGGGCCTGCGCGACGTTCTCAAGAAGAAGGCGAAGGATTTCGACAAGATCGTGAAGATCGGCCGCACCCACCTGATGGACGCGACGCCCCTGACCCTCGGCCAGGAGATCGGCGGCTGGGCGGCCATGCTCGACGCGGACCTCAACCGCATCGATCTCGTCCTGCCCGGCATCTACGAGCTCGCCATCGGCGGCACGGCCGTCGGCACCGGCCTCAACACCCACCCCGACTTCGACAAGGTGGCGTCGGCGCACATCGCCAAGCTGACGAAGCTGCCCTTCAAGCCCGCGCCCAACAAATTCGAAGCCCTCGCAGGCCAC
>JAQTNG010000056.1:0-12760 GCA_028714015.1 Elusimicrobiota bacterium
TCGAGCTCGACGAGGCCGGCCGTCTCGGTCACGCGCCCGAGATGCGAGCGGCGGTAGATCTTGGAGACTTTCTGAAACCGGATGGCGTTCACGCTTTCACCTCTGCAGGGACTGCCAAAGACCGTAGGCTCCGACCATGGCCAGGGCCGTGGCGGTCAGGCGCGCGCGCCGCGCGAACAGCTCCTCGACGCGCGATTCCGATACCGTCGCCAGGCGCCGGTATTCGGCGCGCACGCCGGACCGGGCGACGGCCAGCAGCGCCCCGCCCGCCGCCAGGGCGCCGGCGAGCGCGGAGGGGACCGCGAGCGCGAAATGCGGAAGCAGGGGTCCGGCGGCTTGGGCCCAGGCGAGGCCGAGGCATCCGACGGCCGACGCTCCGACGGGCAGGGCGAGGCCGGCCCGGCCGGTCGCGAGAGCCCCGCCGAGCGTCGCGGCCCAGATCAGCCAGGCCGGCGCGACGAGGAAGCTCCCGGCGGCGAATCCGCACGCCGCCGACGCGGGCAAAGCCGCGACGGCCGCTCGCCCCGGACGCTTCGCCCCGAGGCACAGCGCGATCGCGAGCAGGGCCGGAAAGCCGGCGGCCGCGCCGAGCGGGGCTTGCGCCCCGCGCTGCAGGCTCTCGAGGGCCATCGCCGGCGCGGTGCGGCGCGCCTCGTCGATCGAGGCGGTGAAGGAGGGCGCCTCGGTCGTGAGCGTGAAAGCCAGGCGGCGGCGGCCGGGGACGTCCACGAGGGTCCTATAGCCCTCCCGGAAGGGGAGCGGGCGGTTGCCGAACTCGCCCTCGAGCTCCTTGCGGTACTCCTCGTAGAAACGGGCCGAGCCCGTTAAGAAAGATCCGCCCGCGGGGGCGGACGGGTAGACGAGGCGCAGAAAGAAGACGCCCTCCTCGTTGACCTCCCACGGCAGCTGGCGGTAACGGGCCGAAACGAGCCTGCCCTCGAGCGGGCTGCCGTCCGCGCTCAGGCGGAAATGGGCGTTGGCGTAGGCCTCGACCTTGGCTAAAGTCTCGGCGGACCAGTCGCGCGGGGGCATCGGGTGCAGGCCGGTCACTTCCTCGATCCAGACGATCGAATCCGCCCGCAGGTCGGCGACGATCCGGTCCGGCTCGACGAGGAGCGTCGCCCGGACGGGGCGTATCGGGTAGAGATCGTGGGCGGAAGCGCTCAAGGCCGCGCCCAGCAGCCAGATGAAGATCGGCATGTCGGGCCGATTTTACGACATTCTGAGGGGTCTGAATCTGCTAGATGAGCCGGCGCATCAGGAGCATCGCGGCCAGTCCCGCGCCGAAGCTGAGGAGCGAGGAGGGGCCGCCGTGATCGCGGCGGTGCAGGCGCGGAAGCACCTCGGCCGCGCCGATGTAGACGAAGGAGCCGCCCGCGAACGCGAGCAGCAGCGCGAACGCCCAGGGCTCGAGGCGGGCGGCGACGGCGCTGCTCGACAGCGCGCCGATGGGCGTGGCGAGCGCGACCACGGCGAGCGCGGCGCGGCGCAGGCCCGGCGTGTCCCCGCTCATCATGGTCGAGATCGTGAAGCCGTCCGCGAGCTTGTGCAGGATCGTGGCCGCGCCGACCGCGATGAGAACCGGCGTCCCGGCGTACGCGGCCGCTCCGAGGTTGATCCCGTCGAAGAAGGAATGCAGGAACAGGCCGGCGATCGCCGCCTTGCCCAGCGGATGGGAATGGCAGTCCTCGGACGCCTCGTGGCACGGGTCGAGCGGCGCGACGTTCTCCGCCGCGTAGCAGAACACGAAGGCCGCCAGCGCGCCCCAGCCCGCGTAGCCCGGGGCCAGGCGCCACGCTTCCGGCAGCACGTCGCCGAACGCGACGGCGATCAGTATGCCGGAGCGGAACGCCTGGACGCGCCACAGGCCGGCCCGCGCGACGACCCGGTCCACGACGGGAGCGGCGCCGCCGGCGACCGTCGCCGCGACCGCCAGCAGGAGGACGGCGCCGAGAATCACCATAAGGATTTGGGCACGACGAGGCGGGCGGCCGACGAGAGCGCGTAGACGCCGCAGGCGATGCAGATGACGACCGGCCCGAGCGGCAGGTCGTGGGTGTAGGAGAGATAGAAGCCGGCGAAGGCGCTCAAGCCCCCGAGAAGGGAAGCGATGACCGAGAAGGACGCCATGCCCCGGGCCCACGGCAGGGCCGCCAGCGGGGGGATGACGAGAAAGCCGAAGATCACCAGGGGCCCGACCGTCATCACGCCGAGCGAGATGGCCACGCCGATGATCAGATACAGCAGAAGATCCCAGACGAGAACGTCGCGTCCGAGAGTCACGGCCATGTCCCGGTCGTAGGAGACGAGCGTGAACTCGCGCTGAAACAGGAACATGCAGGCGGCGAGCGCGCCGAAAATGTCCAGCATCGCATGGAAGTCCGACTCGGAGATCGAGACGATCTCGCCCTTGAGCAGGCCGAGCATCTCGGTCTCGCCGGCGGCGTTCCAGGCCACGAACAGGATCGAGGCCGCCCAGGCGAGCGCGTACAGGGCGCCGATGCGCCCCTCGGAGAGCCCGGCCCCGCGGCGCTCGAGCGCGGCGAGGACGAGGATCGTGCCGACGGTGAAGACGAGCGCGCCGGCGATGGCCAGATGCTTCTCCTGGCTCTCGTTGCCCGCGAGAATGTTGAGGCCGAGGCCCTGGAGCATGAACGCGAAGGCGATGCCGGCGGCCGAGACCTGAGGCAGAGCCACGCCCCAGAACACGAGTCGCCGCAGGACGAAGTAGACGCCGACGAGCGGGCAGACGAAGCCCACGACGACGCTGCCCCACAGGGCGTGGTGCAGCAGGAAGTCCGGCTTCAGCATCTCGAGGATCAAGGTCATAGCTCGGATTTGAAGACCTCGCTGATCTTGCCCGAGGCGAACATCTCGGCCGAAGGGCCCGTCGTCACGCGGCCTTCGTCGACCCAGGCGACGTGCGTGAACAGGCCCTTCTCGGCGCTGACGCGGTGGCTGACCATGAGGATCGTGAGCTTGTGGCGTTCCTTCAGATCCTTCAGGAGCGTGAGCAGGGCGTGCTGGGTCGTGATGTCGATGCCGGCCAGCGGCTCGTCGAGCACGAGTATCTCCGGCCCGGCGGCGAGCGCGCGGGCTATGAGGACGCGCTGCTTCTGGCCGCCCGACAGGTCGCTTAAGCGTCTTTCCGCCAGATGGGTCGCGCCGCAGTCGGCCAGGCAGCGGTTGACGATGTCGTCGTGGCCGGCCCCGCGCAGGCGCTGGAGCAGGTCGAGCTTTCGGTAGGTCCCCATCGCGGTCACGGCGCGCGCCGACAGCGGATAAAGGGGATCCAGCCGCTCCTTCTGCGGCACGTACCCGAAGCGCGGGCGGCCGAGCAGGCGGCCGCGTCCGGTGAGCTCGCCGCGCAGGCAGGGGATGAGGCCGAGCATCGTCTTGAGTATCGTCGTCTTTCCGGAGCCGTTGTGGCCGAGGATGCCCCAGAAGGAGCCCGGGACGATGTCGAGATCGACCTTCGTCAGGATGGGCGTCTTGCCGTAGCCGAGAGAGGCGTTTTTAAACCGAATGAGAGGCTCGAGCGCTTTCTTGTTCACGGGGCGACGGCCTTGAGGAGATTCTTGAGGTTGGTCTCGGACAGCTTGACGAAGGTCTCCGTGCCCGGCAGCGCGTTGGCCATCGTCCCGATGACGGCGACCTTGGCCCCGGTCTGCTCGGCGAGCCAGGCGGGAGTCTTGGCGTCGTACTGCTGCTCGCGGACGATGAGGGTGACCTTCTGCTCCTTCATTTTCTTGACGAGGTCCGCCAGATGCGTCGGAGTCGGCGCGACGCCGGGCTTGAGCTCGATCGTGTCCACGAAGTCGATGCCCGTGAAAGCGCCGAGGTAGGGCACGTCCTTGTGGTAGGAGACGGCCTTGACCCCCTTGAGCGGGGCCGCCATTTTCCGCCACTCGGCGATCTTCGGCTCGAGCTCGTCGAGGTAGGCCTTGAGATTCTTCTGATAGTCGGCGGCGTGCGCCGGGTCGACGCGGGACAGGCCCTCCGCGATGTTGCGCGCGATGAGCGGGCCGTTGTTCGCGCCGATGTTGTAGTGCGGGTTGCCTTGGGGGTGGAGCTCGCCCTGGGCGCGGCTCAAGCTGGCGGGCTTTTCCAAAGTCTGCACGCCGACGGAGCAGTCGATGCAGCCGGGGCCCAGGCAGTTCATGGTGTCGGGGTCGGGCCGCATCGCCGGATTGCGCGCGACGTCGAGCAGGCCGGGCAGGAACGCGTGCTCGACGGTGAGGCCGATGTAGACGATGGCGTCGGCGCGGTTGAGCTTGGTGACGAAGCTCGGCTTCATCACGACCTGGTGGATGTCCTCCGTGCCGCGAGCCAGGCCGTCCACGGAGACGAGGTCGCCGCCGACGCGCCGGGTGATGTCGACGAGCTCCGGGATCGTGGCGACGATCCGGAGCTTGGCGGCTTCGGCGCGCGAGAGGGAGGTCAGGAGCAGGGCGGCGGCGAGGGCTGTTCTTTTCATCGGAATCTCCTAACGGTCGCGGAAGCCGTGGACGTGGTGGCCGAGCACTCCGGTCCACTGCAAGGCGACCGTGTTGCTGCCGAGCCCCGCGGGGCGATTGTCCGTCGTGCGTGCGAACGAAAGCCTCAGCCGCTGGAACTCCGTCACGTCGTACGTGAGGAAGCCCGTGAAGGTCCGGGTCAGGGTCTTCGCCGCGTCGAGGTCTTCGGTCAGGTCGATCATGGCGCCGGGATGGAACCTCGTCCCGACCTTGAGCTGGATGTAGGAGAAGCCCGCGTAGGAACGGACGCGGTCGGCGGGCAGATTGGTCGCGGCGTCGAAGCGGCGCTCGTTGTTCTGCATGACTTCCGTGCCCCAGATCGCGCCCTTGTACAGCCCGCCCGAGGACGGCTGCCAGCGGTAGGTGAGATCCGCGCCGGCGAGGCTGCGCCAGGTGTTCTTGCGGGTCGAGATGCCGGGGACGGCCGTTTCGTTGACGAAGCGCTTCGGCGTCCAGGCCTCGCTGACGCCCAGCTCCACGCTGTGGTCGTCGCCGAGATCCGTGTAGGCGGCCAGCCGTCCGAGATAGGTGAAGTTGTTCATCGGCCGCGAAACGGCGTTGTCTGCGCGCGCGTTCGAGGCGCCCAGCTTGTTGTAGGTCCCGCCGGTCGCGGTCAGGTAGAACGGCGTGGGGAAAAGATACGAGACCTCGACGCCGTCGGCCTGGGTCTCCCCGCCGATATAGGTATCGAGCGAGCGCGGCCGGTCGATGACGGGCAGCTCGTGGTCGTGGAAGTGGGCCAGGCGGCCGAAGGAGGCGAACAGGCGCCCGCCGGTGACCGTGAGGTTGTAGGGCAGGGCCGTCGTCTGCATCGCCGCTTCCTCGAGAGAGACGCCGCCTTGAGAGCCGGTCATGACGATCCAGCCCTTGAGGAAAGGATCGATGGGAGACTCGATGTTGATTTCGGCGGCGCGAAAGTTGAAATTGGACTGGCCGTTCGTGTGGCCGTAGGTGAGGTCGAGGGCGGCGCCCATGGCGGGGTTGAAGGCCGACAGCGAGGTCTTCGCCGGCGCGCCCTCGAGCTTGCTCAGCCGGTCCTCCAGCGACTTGATCCGGGCCTCGGCGGATTGGCCGGGCTCCTCGGCCCGGGCGGCGGCCGGCAGAGAGAGCAGGGCGATCAGGAGAAGGAATCTCATGTTGATAATGATAATACAATATCATAATGGCGTCAAGCGCCTTTTTGCTATCATCGCCGTCATGCAGCGCGACACCAGCCAGCGACGGGCGATACGCCGCGCGCTCGAGGACGCGGGGCGCCCGCTCGGCGCCCTCGAGGTTCTCGAGGCGTCGAAGGGCGACGCTCCCGGCCTCGGCATCGCCACCGTCTACCGCAGCATCAAGGCCCTGCTCAAGGCGGGCGACATCTCCGAGGTGGCGCTTCCCGGCGAGCCGCCGCGCTACGAGGCGGCGGGCAAGGGCCATCATCACCACTTCCGCTGCGAGCGCTGCGAGAAGGTCTATGAGCTCGGCGGCGCCTGCCTGCCCGACCTCAAGAACGCCCTGCCGCGCGGCTTCCGGGTGACCTCGCACGAGGTCCTCGTCCACGGCGTCTGCGCCGCCTGCGTCAAGAGATGATCATCCCCTGGGGTTTCGGCTCCTTCGACCGCGTCGCCTTCGGCCTGATCAACGGCGTGTGGACGCATCCGGTCCTGGACCGGTTCATGCCGGTGTTCACGGACATCCACAAGGTGAAGTGGTTCATCTACGGCGCGGCGCCCGCCGGTCTTGGGCTCTGGCTCTATAAAGGCGGAAAGGGCGCCCTGCGCGTGCTCGTCGTCGCCGCGATCGCAATGGGCGTCAGCGACCTGCTCGCCTACCGCGTCATCAAGCCCTGGGCCGCGCGCCCGCGCCCGGAGTACGCGGGCATCGGCGCCCGGGTCCTGACCCCGCCGGGCGGCAAGTTCGGTTTTCCGTCGAACCACTCGTCCAACGCCGGCGCCGCGGCGGCCGTGCTGTCGGTGGCGTACCCGGCGGCGGGCTTCGTCTTCTGGATCGTCGCGGGCCTCGTCGCCTACAGCCGCGTGTACTGCGGCCAGCACTATCCGTTCGACGTGCTCGCGGGCCTGGCGCTCGGCGGCCTGCTGGGCTGGCCGTGGGCCGTGCTGATGCTCGGCGGGGGAAAGGGCGGCGGGTCGGGCGGCTCGAAGAAGAAGCGCCGTTAGCCATCGAGATCATTTCATGAACAGGGCTTAGCCGTTGCGCCTTTTGGCCGCCTTCGCCCTTATGGCCGTGCTTGCGCCGCGCGTTCTGGCCGATGAGCAGACCGAGCTGACCTTCCACGTGGGAAAGATGTCGATGAAAACGGTGCAGGGGACGGCCGCCGGGAGCGCCTACGGCATGAGGTATCTTCACTCGGCCGCGCCGTTCGTCGCATTAGGCGTGGACGTCGATTTCCTGAGGCCCGCGGATAAGAACTCGGACACGCTGGTCAAGAACGGCCGAGCGTCGACGTCGATCGACTCGTCCTCCATGCTCGGGGTCGTGCGGCTGGGCGCGACCGACGAAGTCCTGCGGCCGTATTTTCTCCTGGGCGTGGGACTCCATTTCTCAACCATGAAGGCGGAGGCGACGCCGAAGCCGGGCTTCGGCTGGGCGGACACCGGGACCGCCGAAAAGCGGACGCTGTTCGACTCGGGCGGAAGGGGGGTGGCCATCAAGATCCAGGGCGGCGCGGACTACGCCTTCACGGACAATGTCCTCGCCGGCGGGTTTCTTGGGTTTAACTCCATCGGCTCCACCACGTACGAAAGCACGGATCAGGCGAAGGCTCTTGGCGTGAATTCGATCAGCGGGGGCATGACGGCGATCACGTTCGGCATCAACCTGTCCGCGCGGTTTTAGACGCCGCTAAGCGCTGGTGGGAAGGGCGGCGCGAAGAAAAAGAAGCGCTAGCGCTTCAGCAGCGGCTCAAGGAATCGGCGCCGTGGGGCCGTCCGGCAGCGGCGGGCCGGGATCGATCGCGGGTTCGGCGTTCGCCAGCGCCTGCCGGACCCAGTTCTTGAACGCGCCGTCCGCGAAGTAGCGGTAGAAGTCCTTGCCGGGGCAATCGGTCTGCGTCGGAGCGGCGTCCCTGTGGGCCCGGACATGCTCCAGGCCGATGCCGTGCTCGTGGGCCAGCCAGGCCGTCAGGCTCACGACCGAGCGCAGCTGGGCGAGGCTGGGGCGCTGTTTGTTGAAATCGCCCATCATTTCCACGCCGATGTTGCCGTTGAGAGGGTAGCGGGTGTTGCTCTCGGGCTCGTACTCGACGGGGCGGCCCTCGAAAATGCGCCCGTCGGGGGCGATCAGGTAATGATACGGGAGATCCGGCCAGTAGGTGTTGCGCGGCGGCGGCTCGATGCGCGGGCGATTCTGACCGTAGCGCTGCATCCTCCGGATGAAGTCGGCGGGATCCTGGCCGGCGCTCCAGGCCTCCCCCGCGTGGTGGATCGTGATCCAGACGGGAACCTGGCGGCGCGAGTCCGGGATCGGCTCGGCCTTCGAGCCCCATTGGGCGCGGGTCACGATCTCGGGCTTGGCCGGGGCCGAGAGCGCCGGCGAGGCCGTGAGCAGGAGAGCCGCGAGCAGGAGTCCGGCCGTCTTCATCCGGGCTTAGGCGCTGGTGGGAAGGGCGGCGCCGCGGCCCTTGTGTTCGTCGCCGTCGTGATCGTGGTCGTGGCCGTCGGAGTAGCCGAGCTTCTCGACGAGCTTCTTCAGCTCGTCTTCCTTGCCGTTGGTCGAGACCACGTCGGAGAGATGCTCGAGGTAGACGACCGCCTCGCCGAGCGCGGCCTTGATCTTGTCGTCGGGCTCGCGCAGCATCCACATTTTCAGGGAACCGTGCAAAGTCAGCATGCGCTCGCCGCTCGGATCCATCAGCTTGAGCCAGAGGTACTGGGTGCGGAAGGCGCTGACCTCGCCGGCGACCTCCTGCTCGGGCGTCAGGCGGCCGGCCGCGCGGTCGAGGGAGTGCCGGGCCTCGTGCGCGACGGTCGCGTAGGTGAACGCGTCGCCGACCATGACGGCGAGGAGCTTCATGCGCTCGTTGAGCTTGACCATCCCGCCGTCGAGGCGGTCGCGCATGTACTTGAAGATGCCCATCTGGTTCGGCGCGAGCCGGCCCTCTGCGTCGTAGCTGAGGCTCTTGCCTTCCTTGAGCGCGAGGGCCTGGGCGACGGTCGCCATGAGATCGGGGGGCGGCGGCTCCGCGTGGGTGCGCTTCCACTCGGCGATGCGCTTGTCGGCGGCTTCCTGCATGCCTTCGATCGAGCCGGCCTTGCCGGTGACCGGCTCGCGATCCATGCGGCGGTAATTGCCGGCGGCGACCACGAGGCGCTCCTCGGGGAGCTTGTCGAAGAAGCCGTAGGCGCGGGACTTGACCGAGATGTCGCTGACGGACTGGTCGGCGACGGCGTCGCGCAGGGCCTCGGCGCGGGCCTTTAAAGTCGCGGGATCGACGAACGCCTGGGGGGCGGGGGCGGGCGCGGGCTGGTCCGCGAAAGCGGGAGCCGCCATGAGGAGAAAGGCGAGAGCCGAGAGCGCCATGTGATCAGTATAGAGGAAATCACCCGGCGGAGCGCGGGCCCATGGACCTACCGCGAACTAGGCCTTAGGGCCCATATCCACTTTATAGGGCAAGGTCTCGTAGTGAGCTTGTAGCGACTTGACGCCCATGCTGGCGCCCTGGAGCACCGCGATCGCGTGGACGGCCGCGCCCGCGCTGTGCAGGTTCGTGATGCAGGGGATGTTGAGCTCGAGCGCGGTGCGGCGGATGGCGTAGCCGTCGGCCCGCGAGCGCTTGCCCGAGGGGGTGTTGATGACCAAGGACAAGGTCCGCTGCTTCATGAGGTCCACGACGTCGGGCTTGCCCTCGCCGACCTTGGCCACGCGGGAGGTCTCCAGGCCGTGGCGCGTCAGGAAGTCGGCGGTGCTGCGCGTGGCCACCAAGGTGAACCCGAGCTGGCGCAGCGAGCGGGCCATGGGCACGACCAGCGGCTTGTCCTCGTCGCGGACGCTGACGAACACGGAGCCGGCCGTCGGCAACAGCATGCCCGCGGCCTCCTGGGATTTCGCGAACGAACGGGGGAAGTCCGCGTCGAGGCCCATGACCTCGCCGGTGGACTTCATCTCCGGCCCGAGCTTGGGGTCCACGCCGGGGAACTTGATGAAAGGCATCACGGCTTCCTTCGTCGCGGTGTAGGGCGGCTCGACGTCGCCCCTCAGCACGGCGGGCGCCAGGAGCTTCTTGAGCGGCTTGCCCATCATGACCCAGGTGGCGATGCGCGCGATGGGCAGGCCCGTCGCCTTGCTGACGAACGGAACCGTGCGCGAGGCGCGCGGGTTGGCCTCGAGTATGTAGACCGCGCCGTCCTTGACCGCGTACTGCACGTTCATCAGGCCGCGGACCTTGAGGTGCAGGGCCAGCTTGCGGGTATTTTCCCGAATCGTGACGAGCGCGGCGGGCGAGAGCGAGTGCGGAGGCAAAGTGCAGGCCGAGTCGCCGGAATGGATGCCGGCCTCCTCGATGTGCTCCATGATGCCCGCGACCCAGACGTCCTTGCCGTCGCAGATCGCGTCCACGTCCACCTCGGTCGCGTCGGCGAGGAAGCGGTCGATGAGCAGGGACGGGTGCGTCGCGGCCTTGAGCGCGCGGCCGACGTAGTCGACGAGCGACGGATCGTCGTAGATGATCTCCATCATGCGCCCGCCGAGCACGTAGCTCGGACGCACCATCACGGGGTAGCCGATGCGCCGCGCGATCTTGAGGGCCTTGTCCGCGGAGTCGGCGATGCCGGACTCGGGGGACAGGATCTTGAGCTTCTTGAGCGCCGCGCCGAACAGGCGCCGGTCCTCGGCCATGTCGATGGCGGCGGGCAAGGTGCCCATGATCGGCACGCCCGCCTTCTCGAGCTGAACCGCGAGGTTCAGCGGGGTCTGTCCGCCGAACTGCACGATCACCCCCATCGGCTTTTCGACCGCGATGATCTCGAGGGTGTCCTCGAGGGTCAGCGGCTCGAAGTAGAGCCGGTCGGAGGAGTCGAAGTCGGTCGAGACGGTCTCCGGGTTGCAGTTGACCATCACCGACTGCCAGCCGTGAGCGCGCAGGGCCTTCGAGGCCTGGACGCAGCAGTAGTCGAACTCGATGCCCTGGCCGATGCGGTTGGGGCCGGAGCCGAGGATGACCACCTTCTTGCCGCCTTTGGACGGGAGCAGGTCGCCGGTCTCTTCATAAGTGGAGTAGAAGTAGGGCGTGGTGGACGGAAATTCGCCGGCGCACGTATCAACAAGCTTGTAGGAGGGGCGGACTTTGAGGGCCCAACGGCGTTCGCGAATTTTTTGTTCTTTGACGCCCTTGGCGGTCGCGATCTGGGCGTCGGAGAAGCCCATGCGTTTCGCGGCGAACAGATGCTCGGCGTCCAACGGCATTGTTTGCAATGTCTTCTCGAAATCGGAGATGTCCTTGAGCTGATTCAGGAACCACGGGTCCACGCGCGACACCTCGTGGATGCGCTCGACGGTTACGCCCTCGTCGAGCGCGGATTTGATGTGGTACAGCCGGCTCGAGGTGGGCGTGGCCACGCGCTGCAGGCGCGTCTCGGGATCAAGGGGCTCCGCCCCCTGTAATCCTTTTTTACCGCTCTCCAGGCCGCGCAGGGACTTCTGCAGGGCTTCCTTGAAGGTTCGGCCGATCGCCATCGCCTCGCCGACCGACTTCATCGCGGTGTCGAGCGTGAACTCGCCGAATTTCTCGGTCGCGAAGCGCGGGGCCTTCACGACGACGTAGTCGATCGAGGGCTCGAAGCAGGCCAAGGTGGCCTTCGTGATGTCGTTGGTCAGCTCGTCGAGGGAGTAGCCGACCGCGAGCTTCGCGGCCAGGCGCGCGATCGGGAAGCCCGTGGCCTTCGAGGCGAGGGCGCTTGAGCGCGACACGCGCGGATTGATCTCGACGACGATGCGCCGTCCGGTCTCGGGGTGGACGGCGAACTGTATGTTGCAGCCGCCGGTCTCGACTCCGACCTCGGAGATGATGCGCTTGGCGTCCTCGCGCATCTCCTGGTACTGGCGGTCGCTCAGGGTCTGGGCGGGGGCCACCGTGATCGAGTCGCCGGTGTGCACGCCCATCGGGTCCAGGTTCTCGATCGTGCAGACGACCACGAAGTTGTCCTTGCAGTCGCGCATGACCTCGAGCTCGTATTCCTTCCAGCCGAGCAGGGATTCCTCGAGGAGCACCTTCTTGACGGGGCTCATCTCGAAGGCGGCGTGGACGCGGGTGCGCAGCTCGTCGTAGTGGTACGCGATGCCGCCGCCGGTGCCGCCGAGCGTGAACGACGCGCGCACGATGATCGGGAAGCCGAGGTCGCGCGACACGGACTTCAGGTCGCTCTCGTCGGTGACGACGATCGAGCGCGGAAGGTCGATGCCGATCTTCTGCATGCACTGCTTGAACAGCTGGCGGTCCTCCGCCTTGCGGATGGTCTCCAGGCGCGCGCCGATGATCTCGACGTTGTATTTCTTGAGGATGCCCTTCTCGGCGGCGGACACGGTGAGGTTCAGGGCGGTCTGGCCGCCCAAGGTCGGCAGGATGGCCTGCGGCTTCTCGATCGCGATGACCTTCTCGAGATACTCCGGGGTGAGAGGCTCGATGTAGGTGCGGTCCGCGAGCTCGGGGTCGGTCATGATCGTCGCCGGGTTGGAGTTGATCAGGCAGACTTCATAGCCCTCTTCCCGGAGCGCTTTTATGCCTTGCGTGCCGGAGTAATCGAACTCGCAGCCCTGGCCGATGACGATCGAGCCGGAGCCGACGACGAGGATTTTCTTAAGATCGTTTCGCTTGGGCATTGGGCATGGCTCCGCTCTTGGGGAAGCTCTCGAGGCCGTCGGCGATCGCGCACAGCGCGCCGAGCAGGGCCTCCGTTTCGTTGAGTTCGCGCACGACGGGGACCTTCCAGACCACGCGGAACTGCTCGCCGACGAAATCCACGGCGGACAGCCCCGCGAGGCGCTGCTGCATGGTCGCGTCGAAGACGATGGGGCCGGCGTTCTTGTCCGAGCAGCGCGCGAGCAGCTTGTCTCGGAAGGCGGTCACGGCGGGCTCGACCGCGTCGGGCACGAGCATGCCGGCGCGCTTGGTCACGAGCTCCCTCGGGCCGCACTCGACGCGCAGGCTCGTCTCGGCGTTGAGCCATGCCGTCACGGTGACGGCGCCGTCGAGGGACTCGAGCGCCACCTTGCGCCCGTTCCAGGCGCCGCCGAGCCGCGGCGGG
>JAQTNG010000056.1:12770-14646 GCA_028714015.1 Elusimicrobiota bacterium
GACTTCATCCCCGGCCACTGCAAGGACGGGGTGTTGAGCTTGTGGTCTCGCCAGAAGTACCAGGCGGCCGGGAGCGCGAAGGCGGCGAGAATCAGGAGCGGATTCATCGCGAGCGGGCCTCCTGGCGCGCGACCATCAAGTTCCGGAAGCGCTCGAACAGGTAGCGGCTGTCGTGGGGGCCGGCCGAGGCTTCGGGATGGTATTGAACGGAGAAAGCCGGGAGCTCCGTATGCGCCATGCCTTCCGACGTGCCGTCGTTCAAGTTCACATGGGTCGTCTTGACGGAGGACGGCAAGGACTTGAGGTCCACGCAGAACCCGTGGTTCTGGGACGTGATCTCGATCTTGCCGGTCACGAGGTCCTTCACCGGGTGGTTCGAGCCATGATGGCCGAATTTGAGCTTGTAGGTCTTGCCGCCGAGCGCCAGACCCAGAAGCTGGTGGCCCAGGCATATGCCGAACAGCGGAATTCTTTCGGCGAGGAGGCTTTTGATCGTCGCGATCGCGTCCGTCACCGGCTCGGGGTCGCCGGGGCCGTTGCTGAGCAGGACGCCGTCGGGCTTGAGCTTGATGATCTGCTCGGCCGTCGTGCCGGCGGGGACCACGGTGACCTTGCAGCCCATCGCGGCGAGGCAGCGCAGGATGCCGTGCTTCACGCCGAAATCCATGACCGCGACATGGAGGGTCTTTTCGGCGGCCTTGAAGCCTTCGTCCCAGGAGTAGGGCTTCTCGCAGGTGACGGCCTTCGCGAGATTTTGGCCGGCCATCGTGGGCAGGGCCTTCGCCTTCGCGACGAGGCGCTTCTTGTCGCCGTCCAAGGTCGAGATGATGCCGCGCAGCGCGCCCTTGTCGCGCAGCTTGAGCGTCAGCGCGCGAGTGTCGATCTCCTCGATCCCCACGATGCCGTGTTTCCTTAGAAAGTCGCCGACCGGCTGCACGGACTCGTAGTTCGAGGGGGTCTTGCACATCTCGCGCACGACGAAGCCCGACAGGCGCGGGCGGAGCGACTCGTTGTCTCCCGCGGTGATGCCGTAGTTGCCGATGAGCGGGTAGGTCATGACCACGCACTGACCCGCGTACGAGGCGTCGGTCAGGATTTCCTGATAGCCGGTCATCGCCGTGTTGAACACGAACTCGCCGCCCGTCTCGCCCGCGGCGCCGCACGCGCGTCCCGTGTAGACCGTCCCGTCCTCGAGCGCCAGCCAGGCTTTATCGTTCATGGGTGTTTGATTTTACCATTCCTCGACGAGAATCACGCGGCGGCGGGATTCCCCGAAAAAGTCCGCTCAATGCCGGAAATGCCGCATCCCCGTCATCACCATCGCGAGGTTGTGCTCATCTGCGGCCGCGATGATCTCGGCGTCCTTGATGGACCCGCCGGGGTGGATGATCGCGGAGATGCCCAGATTGAACGCCGCGTCGATGCCGTCGCGGAAGGGGAAGAAGGCGTCGGAGGCGAGCACGAGCGCGGCGGGCCCTTCGTTGTCGCGCAGCCAGAGCTTGAATTTCACGCCGGCCATATGGACGGAATCCACGCGCGACATCTGGCCCGCGCCTATGCCGACCGTGCGGTCGGGGCCGGCGAGGACGATCGCGTTCGACTTCACGTGCTTGGCGGCGGTCCAGGCGAAGCGCAGGGCGGCTTCCTCTTTGGAGGTCGGCGCTCGTTTTGAGACGACCTTCCAGTCGGGGCCGGTGATCGCGCGGTCGGGCTCGGTGACGAGCACCTCGTCGCCGATCGAGCGCAATTGGAGCGCGCCGGTCGGCGGGCGCGTGCGCACGAGTATGCGGACGTTGGGCTTCTTCGTCAGGATCTCGAGGGCCTCGGGGTCGTAGCCGGGGGCGGCGAGCACCTCGACGAAGCGCTTGCTCAGCAG
>JAQTNG010000057.1 GCA_028714015.1 Elusimicrobiota bacterium
TGACGGTCTTCAGCTTCGACAAGATCCAGAAGGCCATCGCCGCCAAAAACTTCGAGGGCAAGGACGAGTTCGGCATTCCGGTGCTCCGCTTCAAGGACGTCGTCGAGGCGCAGGTCGAGGTCGGCCTGGGGCCGCTGCACACGGAGTACGACGACAAAGGCTACGCCTACACCTCGATGTTCCTCGACTCGTCTATCAACAAGTGGTCGCTGGACAAGCCGGCCGGCGGGGAGAAGCCGTGGACTTTGCTGCAGGCGCTGCCCGTGCACTACAACACCGGCCACGTCGTCGTGGCCGGCGGGGACACGGTCAAGCCCTACGGCAAGTATCTGGTCACCCTCAACAAGTGGTCCCTCGACCGCGCCCTGCCCGTCGGCCCCCTGCACCCGCAGAACCTGCAGCTGATCGACATCTCCGGCAAGGAGATGAAGCTGCTCAGCGACACGCCGGCCGTCGGCGAGCCGCACTACGCGGTGATGCTCAAGGCCAACATGCTCAAGCCGTGGAAGATCTATCCGGAGGTGGGCTACAGCTCGCTGACGCGCAAGACCAGCGCGACGCGGACCCTGCCGGGGAAGGAGCGCATCGAGCGCAGCGGCAAGGACGTGCATGTGTTCATGACGGTGCAGCGAAGCCACTTCACGCCCGACCGCATCGAGGTCAATCAGGGGGACAAGATTCACATTCACATCACGAACGTCGAGAGAGCCGAGGACGCCACGCACGGGTTCGCGCTCTCGTCGCACAATATTAATCTCTCCATGGACCCGGGTGCCACCGTCGACGTCGACTTCACGGCCGACCGCTCGGGCGTGTTTCCTTTCTACTGCAGCGAGTTCTGCTCGGCGCTGCACATGGAGATGATGGGCTACCTCACGGTCAAAAAATGACGCAGGCACCGGCCGCCGGTCCCGCCGTCAATCCCTCCCGGCGCCGCCTCGCGGCGGCGCTGGGCTGGGCCGCGGCGGGGCTGCTGGCCGCGTCGCTGTTCTTCCCGTATTGGCAGGCCCGGCTCATCGCTCCGCAGTACCGCGACGGCCTGACGGCCAAGATGTACTCGTACAAGGTCACAGGCGACGTCGACGAGATCAACGGCTTGAACCATTACATCGGCATGCGCAAGCTGGAAAGTCTCGCTCCCTTCGAGAAGATCGCCGCGATCCCTTCCGTGCTGGCTTTGGCGCTCCTGTGCGGCTTCGCGTTCTGGCGGGGCGCGTACCGCTTGCGCGCCGCCGCCGCGGCCGGGGCCGTCTTCTTCCCGGTCGCATTCGTCTCCGACATGGCCTTTTGGATGAGCTACGCGACGAGCCATCTCGACCCCACGGCTCCGATCAAGCTCAAGCCCTTCTCGATACCGTTCTTCGGCGGCGGGCGCGTGGCGCAGTTCCACAGCGAGTTCCTGCCCTCGACGGGTTTCTATCTCGCGGTCCTGGCCGCGCTCCTGACGCTGGGGGCGTTATGGCTTTCAAGACCGAACGCCGCGCCGCGCGAACCGCTGTCGCGAAAGCCCGCGGCCGGGGCTTTGGCGATCGCGCTGCTGCTGGCTCTGAATTTTCCGGCCGGCGCCGCGACCTCCCTGGCCGACATGGTGGCCGGGGCCGCCCCCGGGGCCGTCGTCGATCTTCCCGCCGGCCGCTACGACGCGCCGCTGGTCATCGTCAAGCCGGTCACGCTGCGAGGGAACGGGAGGGCCGTCATCGACGGTCACGAGCAAGGCACTCTCATCACGATCAAGTCCCCGGGCGTGGTTTTGGAAGGCTTGGTCCTCGAGAATTCGGGAGACAGCCTCCTCTATGAAGACAGCGCCGTGCGCGTCGAGGCCGCTTCGGCCGTGGTGCGCGGCTGCCGCATGAGCGACGTTCTGTTCGGCGTGTTCCTGGTCCACGCCCCGGGCGCCGTCATCGAACGCAACCATATGACCGGCAAGGCCATCGCCATGGGGAGCCGCGGCGATCTCGTGCGATCCTGGAACAGCGACCGGATCATCCTGCGCGAAAACCTGCTCGAGGGGGGGCGGGACACGGTGCTGTGGTTTTCCACGGGATCGATCGTGGACTCGAACACGGTGCGCGGCGGCCGCTACGGCCTGCATTTCATGTACACCAACAACGCCGTGGTGCGAGGCAACATTTTTCAGGGGAACTCGGTCGGCCTCTACGTGATGTATTCGAAGGAGCTTCGCATCGAGGACAATCGCTTCGAGAATCATCGCGGCCCCAGCGGAATGGCGCTGGGCCTGAAAGAGAGCGATTCGATCTCGGTGTCCCGCAATTACTTTCTGGGAAACCGCCAGGGGGTCTATATCGACGATTCGCCCATGATCGAAGAGAACGCCAATGCGTTCACGAAGAACTTGTTCGTCTACAACGACATCGGAATTTCCATACTGCCCGGGGTCAAGGGCAACTCTTTTTTCAGCAACGCTTTCGTGGACAACCTTCAGCAGGTCTCCCTGCGCGGCGGCGGCCAGCTCCACGGCAACGAATGGAGCCGGGAGGAGCGCGGGAACTTCTGGAGCGACTATGCGGGCTACGGCGCGGCGGGCTCGCCGGTCGGGAAGCTTGCCTACCGGCAGGAAAGCGCCTGGGAGAGCCTCATGGATCGCGAGCCGCTGGCGCGCTTTTTTCTTTACACGCCGGCCGCGCAAGCCGTCGAGCTGGCCGGCCGGGCGTTCCCGGTTTTCCGGCCCAAGGCGGTGCTGACCGATGAGTTTCCCCTGCTGAGGCCGCCGGAAGGCCTGCCGTCCGCGCCCGCGGCGCCGGCTCAAGCCGGCGTCGGATTTCCTCTCGGACTTCTCTCCGCGTCCGGCCTGCTTCTCTGGCTTCCGCGCCTGCGCCGCAGGCGCGCGGCCGCGGCCTCGGCTCCCGCGGCCGGCGTCCCGGCTTTGGAGGCTTCGGCCGTGTCGAAGTCCTTCGCGGGACAGGCCGTTTTAAACGCGCTCGACGTGCGCATCGAGGCCGGCCGCAGCGTCGTTCTCTGGGGGGCGAACGGAGCCGGCAAGAGCACGTTCATCCGGTGCCTGCTCGGCTTGCACGGCCATGAAGGCTCGATCAAGATATTCGGCCGCGACACGAAAAGCGAGGGAGCGTCGGCGCGGGCGTTCGTCGGGTACGTCGCCCAGGAGTTCGCGGGCTACGACTGGAGCGTGCGCGAGGCCATGGAATTCATGGCCGACCTGCGCGGCATCGGTCGCGAGCGCATCTCCCCGACCTTGGCGCGCTGCGGGCTTGCGGGCTGCGAGGCGAAGGCGGTTCCCCAGCTGTCCGGCGGCATGAAGCAGAAGCTCGCGCTCGCGCAGGCCTTGCTCGCGGACCCGCCGCTTCTCGTGCTCGACGAGCCCTGCTCGAGCCTCGACCCGAAGAGCCGCGCCGAGTTTCTGCACATACTGCAGGGGCTCAAAGGCACGCGCACGATCTTGATGACGAGCCATCGCGTCGAGGAGGCCTCGGCTCTGGCCGATCTCATTCTGTGGCTGGAGGCCGGCCGCCCGGCGCGGCTTCTCTCCCGCGACGAATTCGCGCGCGAGGTCGGAGCCGGACGGCCGCTCTGGCTCGAACTCGAGGACCGCAGTCTGCGGCCGAAGGCGCTGGAGGCGCTCACCGGAGCGGGATTTACGGCCGCGCTCAACGGAATCGGCATCTGGGTCGAGGCCGAACCGGGCCGCGTCGCCCCGATGCTGGGCGCCCTCGCCGCCGCCGGAATATCCGTTCGCGACCTGCGGCGGGAGATCGCGTCATGAGATATCCGGTCATCGAAGTCATGGCCGCGAAGGAAATGCGCGACGCCGCGCGAAGCCGGTGGCTGGCGGGCTTCATCGCGGCGTTTCTCGTTCTCGGAGGCGCGCTGATGCTCGTCGGCTCCATGAGCTCGGCCTTCGGCGGCTCGGCCGGCTTCGGCCGCACCACGGCCGCTCTGGTCAACCTCGTCCTTCTCGTCGTGCCCCTGATGGGTTTGACGGCGGGAGCGCTGGCGTTTTCCCTTGAACGCGAACGCGGCACGCTCGAGGGCCTGCTGGCGCTTCCCGTGCGAGCCGACGAGCTGTTCTGGGCGAAGTTCTCCGGGCTCGCGGTCGCGCTGTCGGCGGCGGTCGCGCTGTCGTTCGGACTCCTGGGGTTGGGGCTCGCCGCGCGCGGCGGACTCGGTCACGCGGCGGCGTACGCCGGCTGTCTCGCCGCCACCTTGCTTCTCGCCCTCATCGCGCTTGCGCTGGGGCTCCTGCTGTCGGTGCTGGCGCGGCGCGTGGCGACGGCGCTGGGCTGGGCGCTTCTGCTCTGGCTGGCATTGGTCTTCGCGGGCGATTTAGGCCTCCTCGGCACGAGCCTGGCCGTGCGCCTGCGCCCCGGCGTTCTCTTGGCCGCGGCCTGGCTCAATCCTTTGAGCCTCTACCGTCTGCTCGCCATCGACGCCACGGCGGCGGGACTCGAGATGCTCGGTCCGGCGGGACGCTGCGCGCAGGACATCCTGGGGAGCTGGCTTCGGCCGGCCGCCTTGGCGGGCCTGCTGGCGTGGCTTGGGGCCGCGCTGGCCGCGGCGCTCGTTCTGTTCCGCCGCGATCCGATCGGACGCGGGACATGAAAAAGATCGCGCTGGCCGCAGCGCTCGTCCTTTCGGCCTGCGCGCGTTCGAGCAATGATCTGCCCGAGATTCATTACGGCCGCGACGCCTGCGCGCGCTGCGGCATGATCGTCAGCGAGGAGCGCTTCGCGTCGGGCTATATCGGCGCCGGCGGCGAGACCGTGGCCTACGATGATCTCGGGGAGTTCCTGGACGCCGTTTCCAAGGAGCCGGCCTTGGCCGCTAAATCCTATGTTCACGACGCTCAGGACGGCCGATGGCTGCGCGCCGCCCAGGCGGTTTTCGTCAAACTGGAGGGATTCGCCACGCCGATGGGCTCGGGTTACGCGGCCTTCGCGTCGGAAAAAGAAGCGGGGGACTTCGCGACCCGCCTGGGCAAGCGGCTTGAAGGGCCCGTCGTGACCTTGGCGCCCCGCTAGACGCAAAGAAGGGGCCGAAGCCTTGACCAATAGGCACCAGCCCCTTGACGCGTCAAATCTGGGGTGATCGAGGGGACTTGAACCCCCGGCCTCAGCGTTCACAGCGCTGCGCTCTAACCAGCTGAGCTACGACCACCACTGCTGAGAATTATACTACTTTTCCGCCCAAAACCGGTCTAGGCCCTTGGGCCCAGATGGACCCAGGCCCCACGCCCCATGTGAGCCTTTCCGGGCACCGCTATACTTTAAGCATGAAGGAAAACATGATGAAGACGATCCGGACCGTCCTCACCCTCGCGTTGGCCGCCCTTCTCCTCACCCCTCCGGCCCACGCCGCCAAGCACAAGAAAGCCTTGAAATCAAAGGCTAATCCCGAAGCGCAGCGCCTGATGTCCACCGGCCTCGCGAACCTGCAGAACGGGGAGACCTCCGCCGCGATCTCGGCCTTCAACAAGGCCGTGCGAAAGGAAGGCTCGGTTTCGACTTATTTCCTGCTGGGCTGGGCGCACTACCAGCGCGGCTTCAAGAATGGCTCGACCGAGTCGGCCGACCGCGACGACGCCCAGTCCGCGATCGACGCCTACGCGATGGCCCTGAGCCTCGATTCGTCGCTGAAGGAGCTGCCCGACGCCTCCCGCCTGTACTTCTCGATGGCGCTGTGCTACGAGGCCGTGCAGTCCTACGACAAGGCGCTCGACGCCTACAAGATGGCCTTTCGCGCCGCGCCGACCAAGGCCCTGATCCCGATGAACGCCGCCCGCCTCCGCCTCAAGATGGGCGACACCCCCAAAGCCGTTTCAAATATTGAAATAGCTATGTCCAAGGCTATGCGCAACGGACAGGGCAAGACCCTGCGCGACGCCGTGCGCCGCGACCCCGCCTTCGCCCCGCTGATCGCCAACGCCGCTTCCCGCAAGGCTCTCGGCATCGGCGAGGGCGAGGACGGCGCGATGGTCGCCGACCTCGGCGTCCGCGGCGAAGAGATGCGCGACGCCGTCCGCGACACCGCGCCGAAGCCCGCCGCCCCGGCCCAGGACGCCCAGGTGCTCGAGAAGATCGCCCAAGGCAACATCGAGTTCAAGTTCCGCCGCTACATCTCGGCCGTCTCGGCCTACAACGAGGCCCTGTCGCTCGACCAGGAGCGCATGACCCTCGGCGCGCCGCAAACTGCGGGCGTTTATGAGAAAATCGGGACGGCCTACAACAAGCTCGGACAATCCGAGGTCGCCGTCCGCTCCCTTCAGAAGGCCCTGCAGCAGAACCCGATGAACCCGTCGGCGCACTACCAGATCGCCCTGGCCTACGCGATGTCCGGCAAGACCGCGGTCGCGCTGAACGCGCTGAACGAATCCTTCAAGTCCTGCGCCGGCCCGAACGACCTGCGCCGCTTCGTGATGCAGGCCAAGACCGACACCGAGCTCGAGGCGGTGCGCGACCTCCCGGCCTTCCGCTCCACCGTCGCCCAGTACGCCGACCGCGTCGCCTTGCGCTGATCATTAAGGAGGGGATGGGCCCGCCCCTCGCTCAAAGTTGCTATAATGACTTGTGGCTTACTCGAAGCGTGACGCGCCCAATTGCGACTGGTGTCCCTATAAAAAGAACTGCTTCTACGATCTCCTCGGCACGAAGGAGTCGAAGAAGGCCTGGCGCGAGATCCGTCTCGCCAATCCCTTCAAGCGCGGCGAAGTGATCTTCCACGAAGGGACCATGCCCCAGGGCGTGTACGTCGTCTGCACCGGCAAGGTCAAGGTCTACAAGTCGAGCCGGACCGGCCAGCAGCTCACCACCCGCGTCGAGTCTCCCGGCGACCTTCTCGGCCACGTGACCTTTCTCGCCGACGAAGGCGCCTACACCAGCACCGGCGAGGCGCTCGAGCCCAGCGTCGTCTCGATGATCGACAAGACCACCTTCTACAATTTCCTCTCGAAGTACCCGCACGCCTCGCACGCGCTCATGAAGGAGCTCGCCAAGGACGTGCGCCGCGGCGAGAACAAGGCGCGCGACATCGCCTTCAAGCCCGCGCGCGGCCGCCTGGCCGACACGCTCATCCGCATGATGGTGCTCAAGAAGCCGTACCCCATCGTCGCCGGCATCAAGCGCCGCGACCTCGCCGAGATGGCGGGCCTCACGATCGAGACCACGGTGCGCCTGCTCAAGGATTTCGAGGAGCGCGACGTCCTGCGCAAGAAGGAAAAAGATCTCCTGATCCTCAGCGAGGAGCGCCTCCGGGCGCTCGCGGGTTCGGCGTCCTAAGACGCCGAACGCCTCTGGGCCTTCGGCCCACGGCCTCTAGGACCTTTGACCTGGATCAATGAGAGGCATCAAGCCTCCGGGTTGTCCAATCTCATCGGAAGTTACAAGCATGAGCGCTATACTGTGTTCATGATCAACCTGATTCTGACTCTCTCGCTCTCCGCCTTGAACCCGACCTCCGCGACGCAGACGGCCCAGTTCCGCCCGTGCGTGTGGCCCAATGTCTGCAAGACCGTCTCGGCCCCCGAGGCCGTCGCCCAGTTCCGGCCCTGCGTGTGGCCCAACGTCTGCAAGACCGAGGCCGCCGCGCCGGTCCTCGTGATCGAGCCCGCCGCCGAAGTCGCCCAGTTCACCACCTGCGTGTACCCGCGCAAGTGCGGCAAGAAAGCCTAAGACTTTAAACCGGCCTCGAACCGGCGCAGTGAGAAGACCCCGACCCCTCGGGGTCTTCTTCTTTTTATGACGCGCCTTGAACGCATCGTGTCGCCCCGATTGCGGGCGCATTAATGACGAGCATCAAACGCCGCCATTGACCGCCGTCCTAGGGGCTTTTCCGGGGGCGGAGTACACTGTCTCCATGATCAACCTCATTTTGACGCTCTCGCTGTTCAACGCTCAGCCCGCGCCGAAGACGGCCCAGTTCCGTCCCTGCGTGTGGCCCAATACGTGCAAGACGGCGCCGGCTCCCGTGATCGCCCAGTTCACGACCTGCGTGTGGCCCAACCGCTGCACGAAACCCCGCTCCACGCCGCTCTTCGCTCTGTAAGCCGACCTCGAACCGGCGCCGCACGAGAGCCTCCGACCCCTCGGAGGCTCTCTTTATTTCCATTGAGCGCGATCAAGTGATCTGTATCAAGTTCCAAAATTGACACGCGTCCTCGGCGCCTCCGCGGGGAAGCGATATCCTGTCATCAACGATTTAGGAGGACAGACCAATGATGACTTTGATTCTCGCGACGTTCCTGACGGCGGCCCCGGCCCCCGTGACGACGGCCCAGTTCCGCCCGTGCGTGTGGCCCAACACTTGCAAGACGGTCGTTGCCCCGGTGGTCGCCCAGTTCCAGCCCTGCGTGTGGCCCAAGACGTGCAAGTCTACTCCGGCTCCGGTCCTCGTGACCGCCGGCGAGTACCAGCCGTGCGTCATGCCCAACAAGTGCGGCTGAGCTGAAGCGCCCGCCGGAAAGCGAAAGCCCCGTCCTCTCGGACGGGGCTTCTCTTTTTCCGGGGAAGGGACGGTCAGGTGTTGAAGAGGCGGTCGCCGGCGTCGCCGAGGCCCGGGACGATGTAGCCCTTCGCGTTCAGCACGGAGTCCACCACGGCGGTGTACACGGGGACGTCGGGATGGTCCTTGTAGATGCGGGCCACGCCCCGCTTCGAGGAAAGCAAAGTCAGCAGGGCGATGTTCTCCGCGCCGGCGGCCTTGAGGATGCGGATCGCCTCGGAGGCGGAGCCGCCGGTCGCGAGCATCGGATCGCACAGCACGACGAAGTGCTCCGAGATCTTCTTGGGCAGGCGGACGTAGTATTGGACGGGCTCGAGCGTCTTCTCGTCGCGGTAAAGGCCGATGTGGCCGATCGAGGCCTTGGGGGCCAGCTCCAGAAGGCCCGGCGTCATGCCGAGGCCCGCGCGCAGCACCGCGACGAAGGTCAGCGGCTGGTCGAGGGTCAAGGCCGGCGCGGTCTGCAGCGGCGTGCGCACCGTCGTCTTGCGCGTGCGCACGCCCTTGAGCACCTCGCAGCCGATCAGCATGGCCACCTCGGCCATCAGGCGGCGGAAGTCCTGGGGATTGGTGTTCCGGTCGCGCAGGCGCGCGAGCTTGTCCGAGACGAGGGGATGATCGCTGACGAACAGTTTGGGCATGTGAGCTCCGCTTATCGAATAATCTCGAGCACGACGGACTTAGGCCGGACGGCCTTCGAAGACACCGCGAGCGCTTCACGGTACTCGCGTTCGCCCAGATCGAGCCTGGCCTCGTCGGCGGCGTGGAGGATCGCGACCGGCTCGCCCTTGGTCACGCGGTCGCCGACCTTCTTGAGCAGCTCGAGCCCGGCGCCGTAGTCGAGCTCCTGGTCCTTGAACGCCCGGCCCGCGCCGAGCAGGACGGCGGCGTGGCCGATCCGGCGCGCGTCGAGCGCCGAAACGAACCCGGATTTCGCGGCCCGCACCGCGCGCGAGAGCTTCGCTTTCGGCAGGAGGGAAAGGTCGTCGATGACGGCGACGCTGCCGCCCTGGGCCTTCACGCAGTCGCGGAAGAGGCTCAAGCCCGAGCCGTCCTTGATCTTCGCGCGCATGAGCTCCGCGCCGGCCGAGGGCGTCTTGGACAGGCCCGCGAGCTTGAGCATCCAGCCGCCGAGAGCCAGCAGGCACTCGAGGTAATCGGCCGCGGTCTCGTCGCCGCGGAGAATCTCGACGGCCTGGCGCACCTCGAGGGCGTTGCCGACGAAGCGGCCGAGCGGCTGCTCCATCGCGGTGAGCACGGCGACGGTCGGCATGCCGAGGCCCTTCGACGTCTTGACCAAAGCCCGGGCGAGCTCGCGCGCGCTCTTCGCGTCGCGGAAGATCGCGCCGGAGCCGACCTTCACGTCGAGCACGAGCGCGTCGAGCTCCTCGGCGGCCTTCTTCGAGAGGATGCTGGCGACGATGAGGGGGCGCGCGGGAACGGTGGCCGTCGCGTCGCGCAGCGCGTACAAAGTGCGGTCGGCCGGGGCGAGCGTGCCAGTCTGGCCGAACAGGCAGAAGCCGAGGGCGCGCATCTGCGCGCGGATCTCGGGAAGCTCGAGGCGGACGCGGAAGCCCTCGATGGACTCGAGCTTGTCGAGCGTGCCGCCGGTGTGGCCGAGGCCGCGGCCCGACATCATCGGGACGGCGAGGCCGCAGGCCGCGGCGAGGGGGGCGAGCGCCAGGGACACGCCGTCGCCGACGCCGCCGGTGGAATGCTTGTCGGCCTTGGGTCGGCCCGTTGCGGCGAGACCTAAAGTCTCGCCGGACTCGGCCATCGCCTTGGTCAACATCACCGTCTCCTTCTCGTCCATGCCGCGGCACAGCGCGGCCATGAGCCAGGCGGACAGCTGGTAATCGGGGACGAGGCCTTTCGCAGCGCCCCGGGCGACGAACGCGAGCTCCCCGGGCGTGTGCCGGCCGCCGTCGCGCTTCTTGGCGATGATGTCGAGGAACAGCATCTCTACACGACCTTGATCAGGTCGCTGAGGACGCCGCGCAAATCGTCGGACACGCGGGCGCCGAGCGCCAGCACGTCTCCGTGGTTCTGGATCGCGCCGGGCAGGCCCGCGGCCATGTTCGAGGTCCACACGAGCGCGGCCGTCGTCAGGCCCATCTGCCGCGCGGGGATCACCTCGGGAACCACCGACATGCCGACGACGTCGCCGCCGAGCGCGCGGAAGGCGCGGATCTCGGCCGGCGTCTCGTACGAAGGGCCGCCGACGGCGACGTACACGCCCTCGTGCACGGACACCTTGCGCTTGCGGCACGCGGCCAGGACGACCTTGCTCAGGCGCGCGTCGTAGGCCTTGGTCATGTCGGGGAACATCGTCCCGAACTCCTCTTCATGAAACGCTCTCAGAGGATTTCGGCCCATCAGGTTGATGTGGTCGGTGATGACGGTGAAGTGCCCGGGCTTGACCTTCTCGCGCATCGAGCCGACGGCCGCGGTCACGATCATCGTCTTGAGGCCCATGTACTCGAGCACGCGGATGGGCAGCGCGATGTCTTCCATCGCGTGGCCCTCGTAGTAATGGAAGCGGCCCTGCATGACGGCGACCGAGCGTCCGAACGAGCGCCCCAGAATGAGCTTGCCCTCGTGGCCGGGAACCGTGGTGCGGGGGAAGCCCGGGATATCGCGGTAGGGGATCGTCAGCGTCTTCTCGAGAGGGGGAACCGCCTTCGCGAGGCCGGAGCCGAGCGCGAAGCCGATGTCGGGGGTGAAACCGGGGGCCTGCTTCTTGATGAGCGCCGCCGCCTTGCGAATCGCGCCGATGTAGAGATTTATCTTCATATGCCGGATTCTATCACATCGTTCGCGGCGCTTAGACCGGGTGCTGGGAGAGGTCGGACGTCTTGAGCACGCTGAGCGACCCGTTCGCCTCGAGAACCGCCTCGTGGAGGCCCTTGAGGTCGTGGATGCCCTGGCGGCGCAGCAGGGTGTGCAGCTCTCGGACCGGGATCAGGTTGCTTTCCAGATTCCTTTGCACGACCTCGCCCTTGTACACGAGCAGGCAGGGCGAGCCCTGGATGAGGTGCCCGACCCTTCTCCAGCGATAGGAGGCCCAGCCCACCGCCTTGCTGAGCGCGACGAGCACGGTCGCGAGCACGAGGCCGCCCGTCAGGGAGTTGTCGCCGCCGTTCATCGAGTTCTGCACGGCGTTGCTGACCAGAAGGAGTGCGACGAACTCGGCCGCGCCCATCTGGCCGATCTGGCGCTTGCCGCTCACGCGCAGGAGCAGGAGCACGAACGCGTACGAGGCGGCCGCGCGGATCAGCAGTTCGGCCAGCGGGATCGAAGGATGCCATAGGGAATTCATGACGGGATTCTACCTCAATCGCGATGGACGAGGGTCCTCGTTTTAGTAGAATCGATCCATGCCCACCGCGACCACCGCCCCGACGGACCTGAAGGCCCTGACGAAGCACCTGCGCCACGACATCATCCGCATGATCGAGGCGGCCGGCAACGGCCATCCCGGCGGCTCGCTGTCCATCATCGACCTGCTCGCCGTCCTGTACTGGAAGTTCCTCAAGCACGACCCGAAGCAGCCCGCGTGGGAAGGCCGCGACCGCTTCATCCTCTCCAAGGGTCACGCCTGCCCCGCGCTGTACGCGGTGATGGCGCACCGCGGCTACTTCCCCACGACCGACCTCCTGACCCTGCGCAAGCTCGGCAGCCCGCTGCAGGGCCACCCCGACCGCCTGCGCCTGCCCGGCATCGAGTTCTCGACGGGCTCGCTCGGCCAGGGGCTCTCCGTCGGCCTCGGCATGGCGATGGCCGCCAAGCTCGACAAGAAGGATTTCAAGACCGTCGTCGCGCTGGGCGACGGCGAGCTCCAAGAGGGCCAGTGCTGGGAGGCCTTCATGGCCGCGCCCAAGTTCAAGCTCGACAACCTGATCGCGATCGTGGACCACAACAACGGCCAGATCGACGGCCCGGTCAACGAGGTCATGAACATCGAGCCGCTGACCGACAAGCTTCGGTCGTTCAACTGGGAAGTGCAAGCGATCGACGGCCACGATCTGGCGGCCATCGAGAAGGCTTTCGCGAAGGCGTGGGCCGCGAAGGACGGCCGCCCGCAAGCCATCGTCGCCAAGACGGTCAAGGGCAAGGGCGTCTCCTTCATGGAGAACAACATCGCCTGGCACGGGAACGCCCCGAAGAAGGACGACGCCGACAAGGCTTGCACGGAGATCAAAAATGGCCGCTAAAGCGACGCGCGAATCCTTCGGCGAGACGATCCTCGAGATCGCCGAGACGAACCCGAATCTCGTCGTGCTGGACGCGGACCTCTCCAAGTCCACGATGACCCAGCCTTTCATGAAGAAGTACCCGAGCCGCCACTTCGAGATGGGCATCGCCGAGCAGAACATGATCGGCGTCGCCGCGGGCCTGGCGCTCTCCGGCAAGATCCCGGTGCTGACCTCGTTCGCCTGCTTCCTGATCGGCCGCGTGGAATCCATCCGCGTCAGCGCCGCCTACAACCAGACGAACATGAAGCTCGTCGGCACGCACGCCGGCATCGGCATCGGCGAGGATGGGACCTCCCAGATGGGCCTCGAGGACGTCGCCGCGATGCGCGCGCTCCCGCACATGACGATCCTCCAGCCGGCCGACCATATAGAAACACAGCAAGCGGTCCGTTGGATGATCGAGCATAAAGGACCTGTGTACATCCGCCTGACCCGCCAAAAGATGCCCGACGTCCACGGACCCGGCTACACATGGCAGCCGAACAAGATCGACGTGATCTTCGAGCCGGCGAAGAAGCCGGCGAAGTATCAGGCGACGATCATCGCCTCCGGCGGCCCCGTGCCGCACGCGGTCGAAGCGGCCAAGCTTCTCGAGGCCAAGGGCTTCTCCGTGCGCGTGGCCAACGCCTCGACTTTGCTGCCCTTTGACGGCGAGACCGTCGCCAAGCTCGCGGCGGACTCCCAGCGCATCGTCGCGGTCGAGGACCACAACGTCCACGGCGGCCTCGGCTCCGCGGTGTGCGAGGCGATCGCCGAGCGGGGCATATCCTGCCCCGTCGTCCGGCTCGGCCTGCGCTCGTTCGGCGAGTCCGCCACGCCCGAGGAGCTGTATGAGAAGTACGGCTTCACCGCGCCGAGCCTCGCCGAGGCCTGCCTCAAGAACCTGGCGTAAAGGCTATTCGGCCGAGACGACGCGCGTGTCGGCCATCAGGTCGTGCCAGCCGCGCCGCTGGGGCTCCCAAAGCGCCCACAGGTAGCCGAGGCCGGCGGCATAGCCGGAGAGAAGCGAGACCGCCGCGCGCATGAGGCGCTGCTTGCCGTCGGGCGCGCCGCCGCTCATCGAGATCACCTTGAGCTTCATCAGGCGCTTGCCCGGCGTCGTCCCCAGCTTCTTCAGGAAGACGAGCTGGTAGACGAACCAGACCAGGGCGAAGCCCCAGTCGCGGCCGCCGCGCTTCGAGCCGCCGTCCTCGTCATCGACCGTGACCTGCAGGCCCTTCTTGTCGTCGTACAGGACCTTCGCCTCGTCGGTCTTGATGTCGAGGCCTTTCACGCTGACGCCGACGTGCGCGGGCCCGATCTTCTTGCGCGCGTGGATCGTGGCGCCGCCGCCCGTGATCGCGCTGAGCAGGAGCCAGCAGAACAGGCCGTCGAGCATCAGCGCCGCGAAGCGCTTCGCGGTCGAGGGGACCGACGCGCCGACGAGCGACGCCTTCTCGCTTGAAACGGGCGCCGTCGCCTTCGGCGGGATCAGGCCGAAAAAGCGGGACTTCACGGCCGCGGCCGAGTCGCCGACCGGATCCTCGCGGCGGACCTTGTAGACGCGTATCTTTTCCGGGATGCCCTTGAGCTGCATGAGGCCGATCTCGCTCGACGGCACCTCGGCCTTGTTCATCGCGAGGTAGACGGCCTCGGTGAAGTACACCTGGCCCGCCTCGGCGATGCCCTCGATGCGCGCGGTGATGTTGACCGCCTCGCCGAAGACGTCGTTCTCCATGAGGTTCACTTCGCCGGCGTTGATCGCGATCCGGATCTCGAGGCGGTCGCCGGCCGCGCGGCCCTCGTTGAGCTTGGCCAGGGCCTCCTGCACGGCGACGCCGGCGAGCACCGCGTTGGTGGGGCTTTCGAAGGTCATCAGAAACGCGTCGCCGATCGTCTTGACCAGATGGCCGC
>JAQTNG010000058.1 GCA_028714015.1 Elusimicrobiota bacterium
AGCTATGTTGCAGCGGTCAATTCTATCCCCAGCGACTTGAAGCTCCCGAATCAGTTCTTCCTTCTCCATAGTTCTCTCCTATCGCGCGAATGCCTTATATTTCTTGCCGTCTACTGTTTTAGTTAGCCTGCGTAGTTCCTTCCGGTCCGCGAGGCGGATTAGCGCCATGGCAACCCGGTCAAACTCCGACGGATACGTGTCGTTTAATGCTTCGTGAACGTCGGTGCTGGTCTGCGGCTTCGAAAAGAACCCTTTATCTCGAAGTTCCAGGATGTGGTCTGGAAGCGTTCGTTTGGTTGTCGGGACGTCAACGCGCGGGGCCGCAGTGAAGACGGCGGCCTCCAGCTTCTCGAGTCTTTTCTCCAACTGCTTGAGAATCCCTTTCAGTTCATCACCACTTAGCATAAAGATATTTTCCTCCTTCACGGACTCTGCGCAATTTCTTGTCCCGAGCTAGTCGGAGCAAGGTGACGCTGACGGTCGATAACGGATACAAATGCCCCAAGTCTCGCAGCGCAGCGTGAACGATTCCCAGCGCGCAGGGCTTGTCGAATATGCCAGTTTCGATAAGATCCGCAATTCTCGCGGTCGGACCGTCTTGCTTGCGTGTGGTCTTCGCGGCTTTGTTAATGGCCTTTTTGGTCGAGGACGGAGCCGAGGGTGCGCCCGACTCTAAGAGATGCTTTAGTACGACTTCGAACGCCTTCACCTTCATGTCGCCGTCCTTCATGTCGTGAACGGCCTCCTCGGCCGTCGAGCGAAGATGGGCGATGTCGATCGCGGTTCTTTTCATTTATATCTCCGGTTACATAATACTTAATGTTTACGTAGTATAGCACAAAAAATATTTTAATACAATACGTAAGTAATGAATATGCAAATATAGAAAATCTAAATAATCTGGAACTGGAGAGAGCGGGGATTGCAGACGATTGCCGGCCTATCCTTCCCTCATGACATTGCGGAGAACGTCGGGTCGCGACATTGCGCAAGAGGGATATTCTCTCTAATAACGCTTTAAATAGCTCAAATATGCTGTTTCGCAGCCCAAGGATATGGACCTGCGATGTGTTGGCAGGGATCGGCGGGCTGGGTGTCGCGTGCACCGCGCGTGGAGATATTCCTAATTTGCAGTGGTTACATTAATGTGATGCCTGGTAGATGCCATTCAATAAATTATGCCCCAATAACGTATATAAGAGCGCTGCCTCATCGCCATATTGCTTGTAAGTTTATATACGTGAAACTTGGGATATCTGAAATTCCGCTCTAACGCCGGCCTGTCCTTCCCTCATGACATGGCGGAGATTGTCGCGTCGGGCCGTTTGTTTTCAGCCATGACTATATAGCGTGACGAACGACCTCGGCGATCATTGGGAGTCCCCCCCCCCCCCCCCCCCCCCCCCCCCCCGCTGGCCACGTTCTTGAATTATTGGGGTCGAAGGCGAGCTTAGACCGTCGCTTTTCAGCGGCGAAGGTGGGCGACGAGTCGATCGTAGTCGAGCCCGGCGAAGCTGCCCAGCTCGAAGTCGGCGGTGGACAGGTCCTGGCCTTCGTTGTGGGCGGTGCGGAAGGCGGCGACCTTCATGCCCGCGCGCTTGGCGGCGAGCAGGCCGATGGCGGAGTCCTCGATGGCCAGGCACTCGCCGGGCGGCAGATTCAGGCGCGAGGCGGCCTCGAGATAGATGTCGGGCAGGGGCTTGGTCTTTCCCCCCACGTCGTCGGCCGAGACGATCGTGTCGAGCAGCGGCGAGAGCTCGAAGCGCTCGACGACGATCCGAATCCAGCGCTCGGGCGAGGACGAGGCGATCGCGGTGCGCACGCCCTTGTGCTTGAGGTGCCGCGCCAGCTCGAGGAAGCCCTCGGAGCAGTCCACGCGGTCCCGGTAGACCTTCTTGGCGGAGGCGTCGCAGTGGTCGAGGAACTCGACCTTGCCCATCGTGAGATCGAACTCCGAAACGAGGAAGCGGTGGAGGTCCTCCACGCCGAGGCCGGTGATGCGGTCGTTGTCGGCCTCCTTCCAGCCGGGCACCGAGGCGTGGAAGAACTCCGCCTCGACGGCCTTCCACTGCGCCTCGGAATCGACGATCACGCCGTCCATGTCGAAGATGACGGCCTTCATGACGGCTCGGCCGCCTCGAGCTGCTGGTAGCGGGTGAGCGTGGCGTAGACGCCGTTTTTGGCGAGGAGCTCGCCGTGGGTGCCCGATTCCTCGATCTTGCCGTGGCGCATCACGACGATGCGGTCGGCCTTCTGCACGGTGGAAAGGCGGTGGGCGATCATGACCACGGTGCGGCCCGGATAGAGGCGCTCCATCGCGTTCTGCACGGCGCGCTCGCTGCCCGCGTCGAGGTTCGAGGTCGCTTCGTCGAGTATGAGGAGCTTCGGGTCCTTGAGCACCGCGCGCGCGATGGCCAGGCGCTGGCGCTGGCCGCCGGAGAGGCGCGCGCCGCGGTCGCCGAGCGGGGTGTCGAGGCCCTGCTGCATCGCGCCGACGAATTCGGCGGCGTCGGCGACCTCGAGGGCCTTCGATACCTGCGCGCGCGTCGCCCCCTCGCGGCCGATCGCGACGTTGCCGAACACGGTGTCGTTGAAGAGGATCGTCTCCTGGGAGACGAGTCCCAGGCGCGCGCGCAGCTCGTGCGAGGACATGTCTTTCAGATCGATCCCGTCGATGAGGATCCGGCCTTCGGTCGGATCGAACAGCCGTAAAAGCAAATGAACGAAGGTCGTTTTTCCGGAACCGGAAGGACCGGCCAGCGCGACGACCTCGCCCGGCTTGATGGTGATCGAGACGTCCTTGAGCGCCCAGAGCTCACGGGACGGATAGCGAAAGGAGACGTTCTCGAAGACCACGCCTTCCGTCAGCGCGGGGAAAGGCCGCGGATTGCTCGGCTCGACGACGGACGGGGATTCGTCGAGGACCGAGAAGACGCGCTCGGCCGCCGACATGCCCAGCTGCAAGGTCGCGTTCATCTGCGCCAGGTTCTTGATCGGGCCGTAGGCCGTGAAGAAGGAGCCGATGAAAACGGCGAACTGCGAGGCGGTCATCGTGCCGGCCCCGATGGCGCTCCCGCCGAGCCAGACGATGGCGGCCATGATCAGCGACCCGAGGAATTCCATCAGGGGCCCCGACAGGGCCGTCGCCCGGAAGTAGCGCATCATCTGATGGAAGAACTCGTCGTTCTCGACGCGGAACTTCGCGATCGAGCCCTTCTCGTAGTTGAACGACTTAACCACGAGCATGCCCTGCAGGCTTTCCTGGAAGCGGTGGTAGATCTCGCCCATGACCTCCTGGCCGCGGCGTCCGGACGAGCGCAGCTTGCGGCCGAGCACGCCGAGCACGCCGCCCGCCATGGGGATGACGATCAAGGCGACCAAGGCGAACTTCGGGTTGGTCCAGATCATGACGCCGAGCACGACGACGACCGTCAGGGAATCGCGGATCGCGTACAGCGGCACGAACTGCAGCGCGGACTGCAGCGCGGTCATGTCGTTGGTGAGCTTGGCCAGGACCTCTCCGGCCTTGGACTTCCAGAAGAAATCCATCGAGAGGGCGTGCAGGTGCGTGAACAGGTCTTCCCGGATCTCCTGCGTGACCTTCTGGCCGAGCCAGCTCATCAAATAGCTTTGCGTATACTGGAAAATAAGCCTGAGGAAGAAGATCGCCGGGATCATCAGCGCCACGCGCTTGAGCTTCGCGGGGTCGGAATCGATGAACAGGCTGTTCGTGATCGGGCCGAGGACCACGACGAGCGCGCCGTTGAGCGCGGCGACGACGACCATGACGCAGGTCGCCTGGATCAGGCGAACCCGGTGCGGCTTGACGTAGGCGAGAAGGCGGTTGAGCGAGCGGCGGTCTGCGTTCACTTCGCGGCGACCGCCGTGAGCTTGGGAAGAGCGGACTTCATCGCGGCCAGGGCCTTCTCGATGTTCTCGACGGAGTTCGCGTAGGAGAAGCGGAGATAGCCCTCGCCCATGGCGCCGAACGAGGTGCCGGGAAGGCAGGCGACCCCCGCCTCGGCCAGCAGGGCGTCGGCCAGGATTTTAGACTTGAGGCCCGTGCCTTTAATGCTCGGGAAGACGTAGAACGCCGCCTTCGGCGTCTTGCAGGTGATTCCCGGCAGGGCGTTCAGGCCCTTCACGATCACGTCGCGGCGGCGCTTGAACTCCGCGACCATCGCGGTGACGGAGTCCTGCGGACCGGTCAGCGCCTCGATCGCGGCGAACTGGGAGAAAGCGGGGACGCAGGAGTGGTCGTTGGTCGACAATTTCGCGATCGCGTCGATCAGCCACTTGGGGCCCACGCCGTAGCCGAGGCGCCAGCCCGTCATGGCCCACGTCTTGGAGAAGCCGTCGAGCAGGATCGTGCGCTCCTTCATGCCCGGGTAGGTCAGCAGCGAGAGGTGCTTGCCCTCGTAGACGATGCGCGAGTAGATCTCGTCGGCGAGCAGCATCGCGTCGGGGAACTTGGACAGCGCCTTCGCGACGCGGTCCATCGTCTCCTTGGTCATCACGCCGCCGGTCGGGTTGGCGGGCGAGTTCAGTATGACGAGCTTGGTCTTCGGCGTGAGGAGCTTCTCGAATTCGGCGGCGTCGAAGTCCCAGTCGAGCTCCTCGCGTATCGGCAGCGGCACGGGCTTGCCGCCGACGTAGTTGATCATGGACTCGTAGATCGGGAAGCCGGGGTTCGGGTAGATGACCTCGTCGCCGGGCTCGACCAAGGCGAGTATGGTGAAGAAGATGATCGGCTTGCCGCCGGGAACGATGACCGTCTCTTCGGCGTTGTAGGACACGCCGCGGGACTTGCTGACGTACTCGGCGATGGCCTTGCGGGTGTCGGGCAGGCCGGCGGAGGGGCCGTAATGGGTGTAGCCCGCGTCGATGGCCTTCTTGGCCGCCTCGCGGATGTTGGGCGGGGTGTCGAAGTCGGGCTCGCCGATCTCGAGGTGCACGATCTGACGGCCCTGGGCCTCGAGCGCGCGGGCGCGGGCGAGGACTTCGAAGGCGGTTTCGGTTCCGAGGCGGGAAAAGCTCTTTGCTAGTCTCATGACGGAATTTTAACCTTTTTTTAGGCCGCCCGGCCCAGGATGCGCTTCTGATCGACGTCGTTGAGGACCATGAAGCGGCCGTCCGCGTACGCGTACACGATGTTGTCGGGTCCGCTCATCGTGCCCTCGAGGATCACGAGGCGGTGGCGCTCCCGGATCAGGCGCGTCTCGACGAGCATGGTCGAGCCCAGGGGCACGCCCTTGCGGAACTCCGTGGTCAGGCGCGCGGTCATGACCGGGCGCCCGGCCAGCCAGGCCGCCGCACCCAAGGCCTCGTCGAGCGCCGTCAGTATCGCCCCGCCGTGGACGAGCCCGGGCGCGCCCTCCGAGAGGGCGCCGAACCGCGCGGTCGCCACCAGCGAGTCGTCGTGACGGCGGTAATACTTGAGGACGATGCGTCCCTCGGTGCCGGTCATGCCCGCGAAGACCCCCCGCGCGGCGGCGAACGGAAACGGCTGCACGGCCTCCCATCCCGGGAGGGGCCAGGGCGCTGCGGGATGCTCTTTCATTCCGGAAGTATAGGAGACTTGACGACGACTGTGTCGCCGTTCAGCGCGTCGAGGAAGGCGATGAGGTCCTTCTTCTCCTCCGCGGTCAGGCCGAGCGGCTTCATGCGGCCGTCGAGATGGGGATTGGGGAAGCCGCCCTTGTTGTAGTAGTCCACCACCGTCTCCAAGGTCGCCTCGGAGCCGTCGTGCATGTAGGGCGCGGTGTGCTTGAGGTTGCGCAGGGTCGGAGTCTTGAACTTGCCCTTGTCCTCCTCCGCCTTGGTCTGGTCGTAGCGGCCGAGGTCGGGCTTGGCCGCCTGCATCCCGACGCCGATGTTGTGGAAGTCGGAGTTGGAGAAGTTGAAGCCGTCGTGGCAGAACGCGCAGCTGGCCTTGCCGTGGAACAGGTTGAAGCCGCGGACGGCGGACGCGCTCATCGCCTTCTTGTTCCCCGCCTGCCACCGGTCATAAGGCGCGTTCCCGGTCAGGATCGTGCGTTCGAACGTCGCGATCGCCTTGGCCACGCGGTCGATGTCGATGGTCTCGTCGCCGAAGGCCTTCTTGAACAGCGGGGCGTAGCCCTTGACCGCCTGGAGTTTTCCGACGCAGGCCTCGTGGGTGAAGCCCATCTCGATCGGGTTCTGGATCGGGCCCTTGGCCTGGTCCTCGAGCGTCTTCGCGCGGCCGTCCCAGAACTGAAACTCCATGTAGGCGGAATTGAGGACGGTCGGCGCCGAGCGTCCGCCTTTTTGGCCGTGAATGCCGGACGACACCGGCGCCTGGTCGGTCCAGCCCTTCTCCGGGGCGTGGCAGGTCGCGCAGGAGACGGTTCCGTCGCGCGAGAGGCGCTTGTCGAAATAGAGCCTCTTGCCGAGGTCCACCTTGGCGTCGGTGACCGGGTTGTCGGCGGGAACGTCGGGGGCTTTCAGCCCGAGCGGGACCTTGTACGGGTATTCGGGGCCGCCGAAATCTCCGCCGGAGGCGGACAGCGCGGTCGCGGCGAGAAGGACGGCGGCGAGAAGGCGGGTCATGGGCGCTCCTGTTGGATAATAGTTATTAACCGCATAATGTTATCCTAAAGACTCGGGCCTGTCAAGGCCTCGAACCGAACATAGGCGCAACAGTCCGGCCTTCCCGGGTGCCAATCCGCTTCGAATTTGGTTGAATAACGAAAGCCGCTCGACGAGCCACGGAGAACGAATGAGCACCGCCACGATGCCCGAAGTTCACCCCCTTTTGAAGGATTTCCTCTCGCGCAAGGTTCACAAGCTCCTGATCGACGGCCGGCAGGCCGACGCCGCGTCCGGCCGGACCTTCACGACGCTCAACCCCGCGAGCGGCGAGGCGCTCGGCACCGTCGCCGAGGGCGACCGCGCCGACATCGACCTCGCCGTCGCGGCCGCGAGAGCGGCCCTCGAGGGCCCCTGGTCGAGGATGTCCCCCGCCGAGCGCGAAAAGGTCCTCCATAAGGCCGCCGACCTGCTCGAAGCCCGCGCCGAGGCCTTCGCCCAGCTCGAGACGCTCGACAACGGCAAGCCGATCCGCGAGGCGAAGAACGGCGACCTGCCGTTGGCGATCGGCCTGCTCCGCTACTTCGGCGGCTGGCCCACCAAGATACACGGCGAGACGACGCCGGTTTCGGTTCCGTATTTCCCCGGAGCGAAGTTCCTTCACTACACCGTGCGCGAGCCCGTCGGCGTGGTGGGCGCCATCATCCCCTGGAACTTCCCCCTCTTGATGGCGGTCGAGCGTCTCGCGCCGGCGCTGGCCTGCGGGAACGCGATAGTCCTCAAGCCAGCAGAGCAAACGCCGTTGAGCGCTCTTTGGTTGGGAGAATTGCTGCTGGAGGCAGGAGTGCCCGCGGGCGTCGTGAACGTGGTGCCGGGCTTCGGACCCACCGCCGGGGCTGCGATCGCCCGGCACATGCATATCGACAAGGTCACCTTCACGGGCTCGACCGAGGTCGGCCGCGAGGTCGTGAAGGCCTCGGCCGGGAACATGAAGCGCCTGTCCATGGAGCTCGGCGGCAAGTCGCCGAACATCGTGTTCGCCGACGCCGATCTCGACGCCGCGGCGAAGGGCATTTTCATGGGCATCTTCTACAACCAAGGCCAGTGCTGCTCGGCCGGCTCCCGCGTCTTCATCGAGCGGCCGGCGTACGACAAGATGGTCGCGGCCCTCGCCGACCGCGCCAAGACGGTAAAACAAGGCAATCCGTTGGATCCTAAAACGCACATGGGCCCGCTGATCTCGGCCGAGCAGCGCGCTCGCGTCCTCTCTTTCATCGAGTCCGGCAAGAAAGAAGGCGCGCAATTGCTGTCCGGCGGCGCGGCCGCCGAAGGTCCGGGTTTTTTCGTCCAGCCGACGGTGTTCGGCGGCGTGAAGGACGACATGAAGATCGCCCGCGAGGAGATCTTCGGGCCGGTGGTCTGCGTCATGCCATTCGACACCCTCGACGAGGTCATGGCGCGCGCGAACTCCACCGACTACGGCCTCGTGGCCGCGGTGTGGACCAAGGACGTGAAAAAGGCCCACCAGGCCGCCGCGAAGCTCAAGGCGGGCACCGTCTGGATCAACTGCTACCACTTCGTGGACGCGGCCGCTCCGTGGGGCGGCGTGAAGCAAAGCGGCTACGGAAGAGAGAAGGGGCAGTACGCCTTGGAGAACTATACGTCGCTTAAATCGGTTTGGGTGGACCTGAACTAAGATGACGACCGCCGCGGCGCCGGAGGTTTTGGTCGAGACCGAAGGGAAGATCGGGATCGTCACGATCAGCCGCCCGCAGGCGCTGAATGCCCTGTCGGTGTCGGTGATGGACGCGGTCGTCGAGCTGCTGGGCGGCTTCGATCGCGATCCTTCGATCCACGCGATGGTCCTCGCCGGCCTACCTCGCGCGTTCGCCGCCGGCGCCGACATCGGCGAAATGAAAGATATCACCGGCGCCGCAGGCGCCGAAAAGCAGCTGTCTCGGCACCTGTCGCACTGGGACAAGATCGGTCTCTTGAAAAAGCCGTTGATCGCCGCCGTTTCGGGTTTCGCGCTGGGCGGCGGCTGCGAATTGGCCATGGCCTGCGACATGATCGTCGCTTCGGAAACGGCCGTTTTCGGCCAGCCCGAGGTCTTGATCGGCGTCATCGCCGGCGCCGGCGGGACTCAGAGATTGACCAAGGCTGTCGGTAAAGCGTTGTCCATGGAGATGAACCTCACGGGCCGAAGGCTCACGGCGCGCGAGGCCCTGTCCTTCGGTTTGGTCAACAAGGTCGTTCCGGTGGAATCGTATTTGTCCGAAGCCAAGAAGTTGGCTCATACCATCGCCGCCCAGCCGCCGCTCGCCGTGCAGGCGGCGAAAGCTTCGGTCCTCTTCGCCGTCGATTCGAAGTTGTCGGAAGGTCTGTCCTTCGAGCGCCAGTCGTTTTTCCGTCTGTTCGACACCCAGGACCAGAAGGAAGGCATGAAGGCCTTCGCCGAAAAACGAAAGCCCGTCTGGACCGGAAATTAACATGGCCGAGACCGCGACCCAGGATCTTTTGATCGAACAGAAGGACGGCGTATTGACGTTGACGCTCAACCGTCCCGAGGTGCTCAACGCCCTGACCTTGGCCATGATGAAGGGCATCCGGGAGGCGCTGAAGAGCGCCGCGACCGACAAGTCCGTTCACGCCGTCATCCTCACCGCGAGCGGCCGCGCCTTCTGCGCCGGCGCCGACCTCGGCGACCTCAAGAAGCGCCAGTCCGTCAAATCGTTCTCCCTCGGCGACGAGCTCCGCGATCACTTCAATCCCCTCATCGCCCAGATCCGGAAGCTGGAGAAGCCGGTCATCGGCGCGATCAACGGCCTCGCCGCCGGCGCCGGAGCGAGCCTCATCCTCGCGACGGACCTGAAGGTCTGCGCCGACAAGGCGACGTTTCTCAACGCGTTCGTGCGCGTCGGCCTGGTACCCGACTCGGGCATGACCTACTCCCTTCCCCGCTTCCTCGGCTATTCCAAGGCGCTCGAGCACATGTGGCTCGCCAAGCCCGTCACGGCGGAGCAGGCGCTCGCGTGCGGCCTCGTCAACAAGGTCGTGCCCGCCGACTTCGTCCTGGTGGAGGCGCGGATGCTGGCCGCCGAGCTGACGAAGATGCCCCCGCTGGCGCTCGCGCTGACCAAGCGCGCGGTCAACCGCTCGCTCGAGGCCGCCTCCCTCGACGAGCAGATGGAGTATGAAGCCCAGCTTCAGGAAGTCCTCGGAAAAACGTCGGATCACGCCGAAGGCGTCACGGCTTTCCTCGAGAAGCGTCCCGCGCAGTTCAAAGGAGAATGAACATGACCCTCGAACCCAACCGCATCCGCGAGGAGAAGCTCCTCGCCAAGATCGCCAAAGGCCAGAAGATCACCGAGCTCGCCGAGATGAGCGACGAGTACCGCGAGCACCTCACGAATCTGATGTCGATGCAGGCCGACTCCGAGCTCGCCGGCGCTTTCGGCTACGTGCCCTGGATTCAGAAGTCCCCCGACATCAAGGAGACCTTGCAGGTCGCGCAGATCGTCAAGGACGAGGTCCGCCACGCGCGCGTGATGTACCGCCTCCTCGAGGGAATGGGCGTGGACGTGGACGCCTACTACAAGAGCCACAACTTCAACCTGCGCGTGGACTCCGACGATATCGGAACGCTCCGGGCCGCGGATGATAAGCGCGTCAATATCTTCTACTACCCCATCGAGACCTGGTTCGATTTCATCATGTTCAACTTCTGCATGGACCGGGGCGCGGGCCACCAGCTCGAGGACTCGCTCGACTGCTCGTACCAGCCCTGGTGCGACGGCATGGAAGGCATCTTCAAGGAAGAGGAGATGCACATGGCGCACGGGGATCAGTGGGCGAAGAGGCTCTCCGAGGATCCGAAGACGCACGGCGACCTTCAGAAGGCGTTCGACAAGTGGTACCCGCGCACGATGAACATCTTCGGCCGCGCCGGCTCCCCGAAGAACGCGATCTACCGGAAGTACGGGCTCAAGAAGCGCGACAACGACGAGGTCCGCCAGGCCTTCGCCGCCGACATCAAGGACAAGTCCGCGAAGTTCGGCCTGAAGGTCCCCGCGTGGACGCCGGTCGCGGCCAAGATGTCCGAAGAGCCGTTTATCCCCGGCTGACGGTGGGCCTCCTTCTCAATGAGGTTCGCGACCGCGCGCTGAAGCGGCCCTGGCTGCTCGTGCCGCCCTTGCTGGGGCTGCTCGGCCAGAACGTGCTGGCGCTCCTGTCGCCAGGCGCGCCGGGAGCGATGGCGCTGAAAGCCCTGCTCGTGGCCCTGCTGGCCGTCGCGGTGACGACGCTCTTCGCCGAGCTGTGGCTCGGCGACGGCAAGAGCGTGAACCCGGGCCGCCTCGTCGAAACCGGGACCTTGTTCATCCTTCCCTATCCGCTGCTGTCCGCGTTCGGCTTCATGACCATGCCGCTCGCCTACTGGCTGCTTCACGCGAATGTCCCTCAGGCCGTTTCCGAGGGCGGGATATTGCTCATACTCGCCGCGGTCAAGATGGCGGCTTTCGTCTTCGGCGCCGTCTCCGCGATCGCGGCCGCTCGAAGACGCGAGTCCGCCGGCGCGTTCGGCGCCTTGCTGCTGGGCGCGCGCGTCCTGTGGGCGAACCTCGGCTTCTTCTTCCTCCTGCTCGCCGGCTTCTGGCTGTTCCAGGAGGCGTGCGTGTTTCTCGCCCGCGCCCTGGCCCCGGGCCCGCTCTCGGGCTTCTTCACCACGGCGATCCCCCTGCTCGGCTGCGTCGCGTTTCCGATCGAGGCCTGGCGCTCCGGCCGTCTGAAGACAGCATGAAGGATCTGAAGTTCCGGATGCCTCCGGGCGCCCTCTTCCTATCCGCCTTTCTCCTGCGCGCGTGGTATTGGGCGCGGCATCCTGTCGCCGCTCCGCTCGTCGGCGACGCGCTCGAGTACGACGCGTTCGCGCGCAGCCTCGTGGAGGCCGGCCGCTATCTCGGCCCTCACGGCGAGGCCGCCACGCGCATGCCGGGCTATCCGCTGTTCTCCGCCGGCGTGCGCCTGCTGACGGGCGGCTCGCTCGACGCCCTGATCCTGATCCAGTGCGCGCTCGGCGCGCTCGCCTGCGTCCTCCTCGTCGATCTCGCGCGCCGCGTCGTCCCCGAGGGCTGGGCCTTGGCCTGCGGCTGGGCGGCCGCGTGCTACATGGACCTGATCATGCCGTCCGCCTACCCCGCCAGCGAGGCCCTGTTCAGCTTCTTCCTCGTCCTCTCGGTCTGGGCTCTGTACCGTCCCGGCTGGAAGCCCCTGAACCGCGCGCTCGCCTTCGGCGCCCTGTCCGGCTGCCTCTACCTGATCCGCCCCGAGCCCTTACCCTACATTGTGACCACGATCGCCCTCATGCCCTATTTGTGGGCGAAATTCGGCCGCAAGGAAGCGCTCTCCGCCCTGGCCGTCTTTGCTCTCGTGGCGGGCCTGTGGGTCGGCCGAAATTTCGCGCAATTCGGCCGTATCGTGCCCGCCAGCACCGTGGGCCAAAGCGTCAAGTACTTGGGCCTCTTCCTTCCCGCCGAAGCCCAGGGCCTCGCGCCCGAGGGACGCCACAGCGCGCCCGAGGCGCTCGGCGAGCTGGAGCGCGAGGCGGACATGGCGCGGGCCTACCGCGAGCTGGCCGCTCGCCTGAGCTGGACGCAAATCGTCCGGTCGTACCTGTTCAATCTGGCGAGCATCCTCTACCCCTTCCTGCCGGACTATGATTGGACCTATGTCGCCCTCTTCCCGTTCTTTCTGCTCGGGCTGCGGGAATCCGTCCGCCGCAAGGAGCTATGGCCCATCGCGGCCGCCGTGCTCTGCTCGTTCGGCGTGTTCACGTTCTTCGGGGGCCCCGTTTCCCGCTACCGGCAGGGGATTTCCCCTTTCATCGTCCTGCTCGCGGCGGCCGGCATGGCCGCCGCCGAAAAAGCGGCGGGCCGCCGGCGTTTTCGCGCCTGGACCGGCGGGTGGGTCGCCGCGAACCTGGCCGTGTGGCTTTTCTCCGCGCAGACCCGGGAGCTGGCGCTGCGGGTCAAGGACGCCGTGTGGCGCTGATCCAGCGCGTGGCGGTCGTCGGGGCGGGGACGATGGGCGCGGGCATCGCGCAGCTGTGCGCCCAGTCCGGCTTCTCGGTGAAGGTCCACGACCCGCTGCCCTCCGCGCTCGCGGCCCTGCCGGCGCGCCTCAAGAAATCCTTCGACGCGGCGGTGCTCAAGGGCAAGCTCTCGACCCAGCAGGCCGAGCGGGCCTTCCACTCGATCTCCGCGGTGCCGGACCTCTCCGGCCTCGAGGGCGCGGATCTCGTGATCGAGGCCGCCCCGGAGATTCTCGCGCTGAAGCAGGACCTGTTCGAGAAGCTGTCGCGGATCTGTCCCGACGCCCTTCTCGCCACGAACACGTCCTCCTTGTCGGTCGCGGAGATCATGAAGAAGGCCGCGTCGCCGGAACGGACCTTGGGGGTGCACTTCTTCAACCCTCCCGTCGCGATGAAGCTCGTCGAGATGATCCGGACGGACGCCACCGCGCCGGAGGCGTTCCAGGCGGCCTGGGAGTTCGTGCTGATGGGGCTGAGGCGGACGCCGGTCGACGCCAAGGATGTCCCGGGATTCATCGTCAATCGCGTCATGAGGCCTTATTACGTCGCGGCGCAACGGATGGTCAGCTCAGCAACGAGCTGCGCCGCCGTGGACGAGAGCTGCCGGAGCGTCGGCGGCGTGCCGATGGGGCCATTTGAATTAATGGATTTGATCGGGCTGGACACGAACCTGGCCATTACGAAGGCCATCTACGAGGCGCTGGGGAGGCCGGAGCGGTTTGCGCCGCCCGCGCTCCAGGAAAAGCTCGTGGGCGCGGGCGAGCTTGGGCGGAAAACGGGGAAGGGCTTCTATCTTTATCAAGACGGCAGGAAGGCGGGCGAAAACCCGGAAGCGCTCGACGGCTTGCCCGAGGGAACGGCGTTGACGGCAAAAGATATTTGGAGGAACCTTGCCGGAGCCATTATATTAGAGGCAGAACGGCTTGTGTCCGAGGGCGTCGCCGGAGCTCACGACATCGACACCGCGATCAAGCTGGCCATGAACTTCCCCAAAGGACCCTTCGAATGGCGAAAAGAAAACACGGCCGCGTAGCGGTCAGGAAGAAGCTGCCCACCTTGCTGGAGCTTCTCAAGAAGGACCAGGCGCGGGTGATGGGCGTGCTGCAAAAGCACGGCGTTTATTTCGACGCGGGGACCTACATCACGCTCATCGCTTCGCTCGACAAGGTCGCCGCGTATCACGCGGTGCCCAACAAGAAGAAGTTCTTCGCGGACCTGCTCGGGCGCTGACTCAGCGCCGGAAGTCTTTGATGCGGTGGACCGAGGGGTGCGGCGCGATGGGCCTTCCCGAGTGCTTCGTCTCGAGCAGGAAATGGCGCCCCTTGGGAAAGCGCTCGACGAACAGGTTCACGTGCGCGGGCTCGTTTTCAAACGAGCCGGCGACGGTCCCCATCTCCCCCACCGCGCGCAGGGCCTCGTTCTTGAAGGCGAAGTCGGGCGTGTCGAAGCGCGGCTTGAGCACGAGGGTCGCGCCCTTGCCGTCGGGCTCCGGGAAGCCGTGGCGCAGCAGCGAGGCTTCCGTTCCTTCCCGCATGCCCTCGTCGCGGCCGGTCATGTAAAAGGACCGGCCGCCGCGGACGAGGACCTCGGACGCGTACTCGGGGCCGCCGGGAATGATCGAGTCCTCGAGCAGGTACGGATTCTTGAAGAAGCGCGCGAACCAGAAGTCCCGCAGGTCCTTCGCGAGCTTCTCCTCGAGGCCGTGGTCCTTGGCGGTGTCGGCGATCGAGTAGCGCAGCTTCTCGCGCGCGATCCCGCGCAGGATGCCGGCGGACCGGGCGTCCGAGGTCTCGATGACGGCCGCGAACTCGGCCAGTATGCGCAGGTGGCGGTCGCCCGTCGAGAACAGGGTGTCGTCGAGGTCGAAGACGACGATCGCCCCGGGCCGGGCCGCGACCTCGTCGAGGAGCGCGTCGAGGAGGATTTTCTGGGAGCTCACGCCTTCTCAGTCAGG
>JAQTNG010000059.1 GCA_028714015.1 Elusimicrobiota bacterium
CGTGCTCCATATTTCGCTCGCGACTAATTGCCTCGAAGTGCTTAAGGGTTTCGTTGTATAAGGCTTCCGGCTCAGGCGAAGCAGCGTAGAGGAAGCTCTTGTGTGTCTCAGTGGTGCGAACTGTCACAAGAGAACCGTTGTCGGTACCGACGACTTGTCCCTTTCCATAGCCATCAGCGGCCATCAAAATCGCGGCATCAGGTAGATCCAAAGGGAATTCCGGGATATAAGGATTTTTATCGCTTTGTTTCAGGACCTTCGAGACATGCATAGCCAAATCCGTCTTTAAAGGTTTTCCCTCCAGGCCCTTTTCCTTCAAAGTTAATTCGGTGCTGTTGCGGCGGACTAAATACTCTCGAAGATTTTGCCACGCGCGTCCGAAGAGAGGGTTGGGAGGATGAACGGTAGCGGAGACCTCCAGGAATGTATCGATCGTCTTGAGTTTTGCGGAAAAGCTTCGAAGGTCAGAGATTGGCTCAATAAGGCAATCGACAAAGAAGTTGTCATACGTAGCCTTGATGATATCCGAGAAACGAGCTGCGAATGTGTCTCGTTCAATTTGGTTCCACACGTGGAGATAGGCAATTCCAGAGAATTCTGGGAGATAGACAAACGGGCTTGATGCCTCAATTAAATTGGTGGCGATTGCTTCGCCTTGCGAATGCTGGCTCTCATCAATAACGCGAACAACCCCTTGTCGTTGAAATTTCGTTAGTTTGCCAAAAATATACTTGGGACGTTTACCAGAAGGAACGAACTGCGTGTCGGTAATTGTCCAGGAATAATCGCCTGTCTGGATCGAGTGCGGCGTGTTTAGTGCGGCAATAAGCTTTTCCACATCGAGACGCCCAAGCTTTACGACTCTTCCGAGGTAGTAGCGTCCTCTTCTTTGCATGGTTCCTTGCCTCAGTTCAAACTACTCAATTCTTGGCGGATTTTATTTTGCGACGCGGAGCAGCCCCTGCGAGGAGCGGGTTGATGAGCTTTTCGTAGAGACCGAATAAATGCACAAGGCGCTCTTTGTCGCTTTCGAAAGGCTCCTTGCGGTAACAGCGGTCCACCGCGCGGTCAAGGTCAGAGTGCGCCGTACCAAGCGCGGGCGGCATAGTTAACGGGTGATATAAATCCGCCAGTGTGTTAGTTCCGTGTGGCGGCAGGAAACACTTTCTGGCCTCAAGGACCCCATTAGCCGCCTTCTCTATGGCTTCCCTTTTCTTGCTGTCAACATCGGCGGGCCAAGGGTAGTTGTTATAGACGAGCTGATTGGAGTATTGAAAATCAGACTTAAGCCTGCCGGTAACAACTCTCACCCATGCCATGTGCATTGCCGATGTCAATATTCCGAAGTGGTAGACCTTAGCGTCCGGAATGAAGAGCAGCTTGTTGGTCCCAACAATGTTGGAAGATAGAAAGGCCATAGGAATGTACCGACGGTTAGTTGATGAAATCGAAGGAATCGCGAGGTAGTCCTTTTTCGGCTGGCGGTTTTCTCCGAAGAGGGCGGGGGTTCTGGCGAGTTCTCGAGTAGTCTCCCGAGTGCTGGCTTCGCGATGAGCGCGGACGCCATCGATTCGCTTAAGCACCTCAGGCAGTTGGCGCAGCTTGCCCGGCTCAGAATCGGCCAACCATAGACACCAACGCTGAATGCCGTTAAGAAATTCCTCCGAACCCAGAAGCGGCCGGATATATTTAGCCGCTTCAGGCTCAATCGCCAAAAGGTCCTTTCGTTCCTGTTCCGCAAGAAGAAGGTGCCCTCCGTCGTTCGGCATACTTCCGAAAATGATTTCCGGAGCGCCACAAAGGGACTGAGTCCTCTTGGTCACAGCCAGGTCCCCTCCCGGAAAAAGGTAAGGGCTAATGTTCGGAACTTCCATGACCGTCGAGCGCCCTTCGCTGCCTTCGTAATCATAAATGCGTTTGTGAGCAGCATTCCCGGTGCCGAACCCAATAATTACCACATGGACGTTCGCGCGTCCTCGCGCCTCGCTCATCCAAGGGAAAGTCCGATGGGCAAACCGAATCTTCAGATGCCATCGTTTAAAAAGGTCGCCCCACAATAGGCCCGCCTGCTCACCCTGAGTAATAGAATTAGTGGAAACGAACGCGACCGTGATGGATATTGGAGCGCCAGCCGGGCGGTTCGCGGGATTATCTGCGGAAATATACTCCGCTGCCCGCCGATACCAGCAGGTCACATAGTCGAGGACGCCCACTCCTTTCGTTCCGCTCCAAACGAGATCCATGTCTTCTTGTTGTTCCGCATTGCGATACTGCTTGCCTATGAACGGCGGATTTCCCAAAACATAGCTGCAGTCCCGCTGCGGAATGATTGTCTTCCAGTCGATTCTAAGTGCATTGCCCACTCGGATTGTGGGGGTAGCCTTGAGCGGAAGACGCCGGAAACTTCGCCCAAGAGCTTCAGCTAATTCCATATTGCACTGATGGTCAGTTAACCAAAGGCCTACCTCTGCGATCCTGGCAGGCCACTCTGCGATTTCGATGCCATAAAATTGATCCACATCCACGAGTGCGAGGAGCCGCGTGTCCACCAATTCGACTTGAACCTCGCCTTCTGAGTTCGTGTTGAGCTCGACAATGATTTCGTTTTCAAGCCGGCGGAGTTCTCGGTAAGCGAGGATGAGGAAATTACCACACCCGCAAGCAGGGTCGAACACTTTCAGCTTGCGAAGGTTCTTCTGGAATTCTTTGAGGCGCTTCGTGCGCCCGGTCGAGCGATCCGCTAGCGCTCCATCAAGATTGGAGCGAAGGTCATCCAGAAACAACGAGCGGAGGACCTTCAGAATGTCACGCTCAGAAGTGTAATGCGCACCAGCCTGACGTCGTTCCTTCTTATCCATCACGCCCTGAAATAAGCTGCCGAATACAGCGGGACTAATTTTTGCCCAATGGAATCGACAGCAACTTAGCAGAGCATCGCGGTGCACTGTGGTGAAGGTGACGATAGGCAGCGATTCTTTAAATAGCCCGCCGTTAACATACGGGAAAGCCGCTAAGTCTTCGTCCAAGTTTTTCTGACGCTCTTCCGGCGGCTGATTAAGGACTTGGAAAAGCTGCGCCAGTTGCGGGCCAAGGTCAGCGCCATCCGCTCTCGTGCGTTCAATGACGGCGGTAAAACAGCCGGGGGCGTCAAAAATTCCAGTGTCCTCGGCGAACAAACAAAACAACAGACGAACAAGCATTCGTTCTAACGGATGCCCGACAAACCCCGTAGACTCCAGCGCATCATGCAAATCAGCGAGAAGCTGGGTAGCCTTAAGGTTGGCGGGATCTTCGGGGTCTAACCGAACGGTCTTTTCACCTTTGACGAAGGCAAACTCCCGTACGTGCTTATGCAATTCAGGAAGGGCGAATTCGACTAGGCGGTAGGGGAGACCATTTTCCAAGACCGGCAAACCCTTTCGATCTCCCGGCTCAAGGTCGTAAAGAGCGAAGCGCAGGAAATCGCACAGGATGATGTACCGCGGCATCTCGTCATGCCGTCCTTCTCTAGCAAGGTCTTCGAGATATCTAAAAGCCTGCGATTCCGCCTTGTCCAGCGATGCGCCGCGAGATTTATGTTCAACAAGCAGCACTCCAGGCCAAAACAGGTCCAGGAAACTGTTGTTGCCTAACAGATTTTTAACTGCGTGTTCGAATACAGCTACGCTTTTTCTGGGAATTCCATAGCACTCAAAAAATTCATTCCAGAATGTTTGCTTATCCTGTTCTTCGTGCCGAGCGGAACCCCATGCCCGCGAGAATTTCAGGGCCCTGTCGCGTGTTTCGTTCCAGGTCAAACTTGGCATAGGTAGAACCTACGATATTCAAGCGTTGCGCAGACTCCGAATGGCTCGAATGAGCCAGATCACGAAAGGCGTATAATGTGTGCAAATGGCCGATAAGAAATCACCGGAGTATAAGGCAGCGCGGGAAAAGGTTATCTCCGATCTTCTTTCTTACTTCTACAACAAGGCCAACTTCCCCCCCGCTGAAGAGTTCGATCTTGCCCATGAGCCGGCGTATCGCCTGGAAATATTCGACGATCTGCTGCGTGACGAACTAATCAAGATTTTTTCGAATAGCTGTTATGGCTTTCACTTGCGCCTCTACATTGACTCTCAGTTCTGGGAACGGGATAGGACTATCATTGACCAGCTGTGGCCTGCCCTCCAACGGTGGCGGAGAACTCGAGGCGATGAGCTGATGGATGTCGGTGAGCTAAGAAAAGCCTGCCCCGAACTTCTACCCCTCTCCCTAAGGCGTGCGCTCATTCTCCTCAATCAGCTTTCAACCATCGCAGGACAAAGCCAAAAAGATAATTTCCACTACGACAAGGTCTTCGTTCGCAAAGAGGTTTTGAAGTACCACAACGTTCAGGACAAAGTTGATCGCGAAATTCGGAGCGGGCATTATGAACTCGTTTACAAGAGCCCGTGGGGACGGTCACGAACGATAGCTGATGATGCCGGGATGGCGAGTCTAATTTCCCTTCCGAAGGAGATCGCCAAGGATGGGAAATATTCGATAGCTTGGTATGCGTCGGCTGCGGCGATTGCAGGCACCATTATCGCCGCCGCCGCGCTCATTCATCAGGTTGGCGCAAAGCCAGCACCCAGCACTGTTATCAATAATTCCGTGCTTGGAAACCAATCATTAGTGCTGAATCAGGCGTCTACGGAACCCAAGCGTTCTGTTGCGAGAAGAACTTTCGCTATTTCAGATTCCATTGCAGCAACACTAATAGTCTCGCTCCGCAAGACAAATTGCAGCGGGGTCGTTCGATACATACAGAGTTCGAAGGTTTCAGAAGAACTCGCTTGGCGTATTACGGGGATCATGGATGGGGCTGGGTGCAGCATGGGAAGCGGAGGTCAATTCACAGGAGCGCCCTATGGGATTACTTGGGAGGTCGCCCCCGCTGAGGAGAATTCGGAAGTTTCAAAGGCCTTAGAGAAGGCGTTCAAGGACGCGCATCTCGAAAATCACAAGATAGTTAAGCCGGAAATCGGCGCTGGGTACGTTCTAATTTCTGTCGGGATGCTCCGATAGTATTACGACCTACCGACTAGAATCTTGCCAGGCATCGACTCGACCGCTCTTAAGATAGACATAGGTTCCACCGTATATCCATTGCTCCGAGTTGCTCACAGAGGTCACGGTTCTATTGATCTCCTTCGGCTTACCCCAACTAACCTCTAGAGCTTCCGCAGGCATACCCATGCAGACATTTCGCTTTTTCACACACTCAACCACTTCCTTCCCCCAGCTCTGCTTGATCGGATTCTGCCTGTAGATTGATTCCTCCTGAAAAGGGAAAAATCCGGTCTTGCCACGCTGATTCTTAACGACGACAAGGAATGTACCCGCGGCGTCCACGTGCGCGAAAGTCTCCGTTGAAATTTGAATTACACGAAGGGCTTCGGCATTATCGATTGGAATGGCGACTTGCGAATTGGCGGTCCAGAGATTTTTGAGCGTTGTTCCATTGGCCCAAATGGTAGTGCCTTCCAGTGAACGAAGTTTCTTAATGTCATCCTCGAAGTAGGTTCCCTTCGGGATGTTGTAGATCTCAGGAGGTATGCCGGCGTCCGGATTCCATACAGGCAAAGGCACATATATGGGCTGGCCCGAATCTATTGCGCGCAGCCTAATCGCGTGGTGCGGCCGATCGTTGTCTACCGCGAATAAGACAAGCCCCTCCACCTTTGCTTTACGGCCTTTCCAAGTTTTGAAGGGAAGATTAGTTATCAACCATGATCGAGGAGGTATTAGGGACGCTTCATATCCAAGGACATCAAGCATGTAACCTTCAGTCCCGAAAACCAAGACTCGTCCGGTCCATGGATGCGCTTTTACCGCCTCGCTACCAGGCTCGGGTTGAAGCCCTGCGCATCCCGCAAGAAGGCATCCTCCCAACGCGGCGGCCAGCAACGGCAGCTTCATTAGTTTCTTTATCATAGGTATCCTATTTTGGGATATACCAGAACCGAATAATAGCATTGCCATCCATTCAAGGATGGTCAATGTCCAGCGTACACAGTCGCGACTATCAACAGTTTCTTAAACGCCTCAAGCAAGGGCGGCTGAACGCCAAGCTTACTCAGGCTGAAGTCTCGAAAAAGCTTCGGCGTCCTCAATCGTTTGTCTCGAAGTGCGAATCGGGAGAGCGCCGGGTTGATGTTTCTGAGTTGAAGGTCTTCGCCGCGCTCTATAAAAAGCCCCTCACTTTTTTCACGACCTAAGGCCCAAGCCACAGAGCCTAGCCCTTCGCGGGCGGGACAGAGGGGGCTCTGTTTGAGCCTAGGAGGCCCGTGGCAGGGTGTTTTTCGCCGGAAGGGCCTAGCGCCGCTTCTGTGCCAGTTTTGTGCCAAAAGGCCCTCTAAAAGCAGCCTCTTGGCACAGACAGGCGCAAAGAGCGTCGGGAGCTTTCTCGACGAGGGACAAGGCCGCGCAAAGGCGCGCAAACAGGCTTGGGGCCTGTGTAAGGGGGACGCTCTACCGCTGAGCTAACGGCCCGTTCACGACGGAGAATAACAGATTTTCGCCGCATCGGGGAGAGGCCTTATTGACGGGGCAAGATCGCATAGGTCCTTTGCGCCGATTCTTAAGCCCGAAGGCCCCACGCGGAGAATGACCGTCCGCGCTACACTGAGGGCATGGAAAATTGGGGATTTTTCGCCTTTATCTGCGCGGCCGGGGCGTTCGCCGTCGCGGCGTATCTGATGAGGGGAGCGGGGCGCTCGAGATCAACGTGGTAGCGAATCCGCCCGCGTTGCCGTCATAGCCCGGGCTTGTCCGTGGGAGCGATCTCCTTGAGGCTCTTGATCAGATTCCTCAACGGCGCGTCGTCCTTGGCGGCGGTGAAGATGTAGGTCACCTTCGCTCCTTCCAGGACGACCTGGACGACCGGAATGCCCCCGGAGATCGTGAATTTGGCGGCCGGGAAAGGAGACGCGAACTTCGTCACCACGCATGTCTCGCCGTTCTCCTTCAGCGCCGCGGGAATGATGACCGTCAGCTCCTTGAGCCCGGCCCGGAAGGTTCCCCGCGGCGTGCGGGCCATGATCGGCGCCACCTCCACGCGCATGATCCCGTACTTGCCGTAGTTCTTCTCGTCCATCTTGGCCGCCGGCGTCCCCTTCGGGTAGATGAGGACCCGCTCCATGGTTTTTTCCGGGTCGTCGAAGCTTGGCAGCGCCGTATAGGTGGTCGGGAACTCGAGCACATACCCGTAGTTGCCCATGAACATGTTGACGGCCTTCCCGCCTTTGGCGTCTTTGGCGCCGGCGAAGCCCGCCCAGACCAGCACGAACCCGAGGAACAGACCGAAACCCAGCCGCTTCATCGCCATGGAATTCTCCCGCGTCGTTACGGCATGATCTGCATGTCGATCTCGGTCAGCTCTTTCTCGCTGAGCTCCGAGAGCGTGCGGGGCTTCACAGCGGCGACCTTGTCGGAAGGCGGCTCGGGCGCCCGGTCCGCGTCGATTTCCGGTATGCCCGTCGGAGCCGGCGGCGGCGGCGCGGGAGCTTCCGAAGCCGCTACGGCCGTCGGGGATGTCTCGCGGGGGCCGGTGATCCGGGCGGAGAGCGGACCCTTCTTGTCGAGCGCCTTGATGATCGGGATGATGAGACCGTCCATCATGCCCGCGAAGCACGGCCCGCAGGCCTGCTGCGAGCTGGTGTGCAGGATCTCTTCTTTCGTGGAGGCGATCGTCGCGATCGCGTGGCGCAGGTTCCAGATCGCCTGGCCGTCGGCCCGCATCGAGATCACCACCTGGCAGGCGCCGGCGTCGCCGCCGTACGGCAGGCGCGTGAGGCGGTTGAAGGAGGGCTTCCTCGGCGGCCGGAAGCGCTGCTCGACCTGATCGGCGAGCATCTTCGGCAGCGGGTTGAAGAAGAAGTTCGGCTTCTCCCCCTCGGTGACGCAGACGGCGAGGTCGACCTCGGAGTCGATCGCGGCCTGGCGGTCGGCGGGGCTGATCGGAGCGGTCGCGCAGGCGCAGAGGCCGGCCGCGATCGCGGCGAGAAGCACGGCGCGCATTCGCGTGTCGGGGCGGCTCATCGTTTTCTCCTCTGAAAACCCGGGCGGGCTTCGAACCTTATCACTTTGCTAGGATGAAACGAAAGCGCCGATTTTCCGGAGGAATCCATGACCAAGATTGTTTTATTCGCCGCGCTGTGCCTCGCGTCGTTCCCGGCCGCCGCCGACGCGGCCAAATCGGTGAAGTACGGAAAGGGCGTGCAGGCGGGCGCCATCCTGAAGATCTCCGACCTCCAGGCCCGCATCGGCGAGCTGGAAGGCAAGACGGTCCGCGTGGAAGGGCCCGTGGTCGGCGTCTGCGCCAAGCGCGGCTGCTGGATCAAGATCGCCGGCGACAAGGAGTTCTCGGACATCCGATTCAAGGTCAACGACGGCGAGATCGTCTTCCCGATGAGCGTGCAGGGCAAGTACGCGGTGGTCGAGGGGATCGCGCACAAGACGACCTTGACCCTTCCGCAGACCGTGGACTTCCTCAAGGAGCAGGCCGAGGAGAGCGGGGCGCCGTTCGACGCGAGCAAGGTCAAGGCCCCCTTGAGCTTCGTGACGATCAAGGGCGCCGGCGCCGTGGTGCGTGAGCGCAAATAGCGCCGGCTGGCGCCGCGTCAACAACGTCCTCCACCGGGACCTCGGCTACCTCGCCTGCGCCTTGACCGTCCTCTATGCCGTCAGCGGCATCGCGGTCAACCACATCGAGGACTGGAACGCCAGCTACGCGACGCGCCTGGAGCGGTTTACGATGACGCCGCCGGCCGGCGCGGGCCCGGAGGCGCTGCAGCGGGAGCTCATCGCGAAGCTGGGGCTCGACCCGGCGTCGGTGCGCGGCTGGCACCGGCCCGAGCCCGGCCGGTTCGTGCTCTTCCTGCCGGACGGCGGAGAGGCGGCCCTCGACGTCGTCCGCGGCGAGGGGACCTGGAAGCGCGTGCGTCCGCGGCCGCTGCTCTTCGAGTCCAACGTCCTGCACCTCAACCACATCAAGGGCGCCTGGACCTACGTCGCCGACGCCTACGCCCTCGTTCTCCTGATCCTCGCCGCGACGGGGCTGTTCGTGCTCAAGGGCGAGAACGGCCTGCGGGGCCGCGGCAAGTGGTGGGTCCTGGCCGGAACCGCGCTCCCGCTGGCCTTCGTGCTCTACTACTATCTCGCCCGCGCCTGACCGGCGGCCGGAGGGGCCGCGAAATTATGTAGCGTTTCCGCTATGAGCGCGGAAAAAGAAGAGACCTCCTGGGGATCCGTCGCGGTCCTCCTCGTCGCCGGAATCGTCGTCGTCGTCCTGGTCTGGCGCAGCTACCAAAACGACGCCCCGGGGATCACGACCTACCAGGCGCCGGCCGCCGCGCCCGCGGGCGCGCCGCGCGCCGAGACCGCGCCGTCGCTCGCCGCCTTGGCCGAGAGCGCTTTCAACGCGGGCCGCTACGACGAGGCGATCTCGGCCTACCGGAAAATGCTGGCCCTCGATCCGAACGACGCGGGCGTTTACACCGACCTGGGGCTGGCCCTCCACTACAGCGGAAAGGCCGACGAGGCGGTCGCCGCGCTCAAGAAGGCGACGGCCCTGGAGCCGAAGGGGCAGCGGGCCTGGCTGAGCTACGGGTTCGTGCTGAAGGCGAGCGGACGGGAAAAGCCGGCCCGGGCGGCGCTGGAGAAGACCGTCGCGCTGGACCCCGCCACCGCCCAGGGGATTGAAGCCAAGGGCATGCTGAAGCGCTAAGGCTTCTTCTGCATGGACTCGATCTGCTTCTGCATCTCCTCGACCTGCTTCTTCATCTCCTCCGACTGGCCCGGCAGGCCCTGACGCATCGTCGAGGAGAACCGGCGGGCGGCGTACTGGCCGCTCAGGTTTATGGCCAGCAGGAGCACGGCGAGGGCGCCGAACACCTTCCAGGCCTTATGCGCTTCGATCTTGTGGGCCTCCACGCTCGCCATGACGATGTAATAGGTCATGATCGCCATCGAGAGGACGGCGCCCAGGTAGGGGATGAGGCCGAGCAGGGCCGTGATCGGGGCGAGCGCCGTCAGGTAGGCGCTGCAGCGGTAGGCGGTCTCGTAATTCTCCTGCGAGCCCGCGAGCTTCCAGATCACGAAGAAGATGGCGGCGCCGATGAAGCTGAAGATCGCCGTGAAGATCGGGACGAGGAAGATCGCGGAGAGGCCGGCCGCGGCGGCGCCCAGAGGATGGAGATGAAGGAGGCTCGTCACGGCCTGGAGCACGCCGCTGAGCGTGCCCAGCACGGCCGCGAACACGAGGGGCTCGACGAAGCCGCCCGTCTTGGGCATCTCCCGGAAGAACGCCGCGGGCTGCGTGAGAACCTTGATCGCCGTCTGCGGAATCGCCGCGAAGTCCGGACCCTTCGTCTCCATGATCATCCTCTCATTGATGGAATTAAACTCATTGGACTATAGCATCATTCGCGCGGTAGGTCCAAAGACCCTGGGGACGCGGACGGGGCGGGGCTATCCTCAGAACATGGCCATCCCCCTCCTGCTCGGATTTCTCCTCGCCCTCGCCGGCGACGCCTCGGCGGCCGTCCGGCCGCTCGTCATGGCTCCCGGGCAGCTGCTGGCGCCGTCGGCCCCCGTCGTCCTGGGCCTCGGCGCCGTCGCGACCCCGGCCTTGACCCTCACCGCGCTGACGCCGTCGCTCGTCGCCTCGCCCGCGCTTGCCGCCGCGCCCGCGATCGCCGCCGCGCCGACGCCGGCGCTGGCGGCCGCGCGTCCCGCGCCCGCCGCGCCCGATTCCCCCGCCGCGCCCTCCGCGGAGCCGCTCGTGGCCGGCGGCCCGCGCTGGATAAGCCTTCTAAAGGAAGCGCGCCAGACCACGGCCGCGTCGACGCGCCGGATCATGGCCATGCGCGGAGCGGTCAAGGTCCGCGCCGAGCTGGCCACCTCGGACACCAAGACGATCACGGAGTACAACGGCGCGCCCAGCCGCGTGTCGCAGCTCGACGCGCCCGGCCGGATCTACCGCCACTGGGTGCTCGGCAAAGAGGCCTTCGAGGCCATCCTGGAGCAGGGCGCCCTGCGCGCCGGGCCCGTCTCCTACGTCGAGTTCACCGGGAGCAAGCACGCCTTCATCAAGGACATCTACGTCGACATACAGGGCTCCTTCTTCACCACGCCGGAGCATTCGGCCGCCGAGCCGCGCGTGATGAACCAGGCGGCCGCGTACTATGTCGACTTCCGCCTGCCGGAGGGCGTGAGCGCCCTGAGCCTCGACGGCGACGACGTGATGGTGATCCCCGCGGCGCCCGGCACCTACCTCCCGATCGAGATCGTCGGCAGCTCCGCGCGCGATTAAGCGGGAGCGGAATGTCGTACCATGGCGGCATGCCCCTGAAAATGAATAGGACGGCTTTCGTCCTGGCTCTCGTCCTCGCGCTCCCTCCGTCCGCGAAGGCCGCCTCTTCGGCGTTCAGCAAGGTGCTGGTGATCGTCCTGGAGAACACCGATTACGACCGAGCCGCCGCCCAGCCGTTCATGACGAAGCTCGCCGCGCGCGGCGCGACGCTGACCGGCTACAACGGCGTGGCGCATCCGTCCCAGCCGAACTACGTCGCGATGATCGCCGGCGACACCCTCGGCGTCAAGGACGACAAGCCCGTCGATCTCTCCGGCCGCCATCTGGGCGACCTGCTCGACGCGAAGGGCTTGTCGTGGGGAGTTTACGCCGAAGGCTATCCGGGGGGCTGCTTTCTCGGCGACAAGTCCGGGAGATACGCCCGCAAGCACGTGCCGTTCCTGAGCTTCACGAGCGTGCAGAAGAGCCCCGCCAAGTGCGCGCGGGTCCAGGACGCCTCCGCGCTCGACGCGGACGCCGCGGCGGGCCGCCTGCCCGCCTTCTCGCTGTACGTGCCGGACCTGGACGACGACGGCCACGACACGGGCGTCGCCGTCGCCGACCGGTGGCTCGCCGGCTTCCTCGGCCCGAAGCTCGACGACGCCGGCTTCATGAAGGGCCTGCTCGTCGTCGTGACCTTCGACGAGAGCGCCAGCAAGACGAACAGCCGCATCCTGACGATCCTGCTCGGCGCCGGCATCAAGCCCGGCTCGGCGTCCGCCGCCGCCTACGACCACTACAGCCTCCTGCGGACGATCGAGGACGGCCTCGGCCTGGGCGATCTCGGCCGCAAGGACTCGTCGGCCTCTCCGATCGACGGCGTGTGGAGCGCGAATTAAGGCCGACGCCGTATAGGCCTTTGGGCCCATTTCTCTCTAGGTCTTTTGGCCCTTTGAGCCGGGGCCTAAAAGACCCATCCTCGGCATGACCTTGTAGCCCTCGGGATTGGCCGAGGGGCATCCACCTCCAGACCTCAATCTGGGGCAGCCAGGGAGACGGCCGACGCGGCCGCCTCCTCTTTTTTTTGGGCGCACGGCCCGCGAACAGAACCGAGGAGGACGCATGACGCTAGAGCTCGCGAGACCGTCCTGGAGGAGCGCCGCCCTAGGGGCCGCTCTTCTGATCGCCGCGGGCGCCCCCGCCCAGAGAGCCGCCGCGGCCGTCGCGCCCAATCTCGCGATCGCGCACGGCGAGCTGTCCGCGCAGGCCGCGCGGAGCATCGCCGCGCAGAAGCTCGCGAGGCAGGCCGACGCCGAGCAGCGCGCCGACGGCTGGGGCGCGACGGCGTACGTCCCCACCTTGCTCGCGACGCGCGTGGCCCCCGACGCCGCCTATACTCCCGGCCACCTGTGCACCCCCACCGACCCGAACTTCAAGGAATACCGCTACGCCGAGCACATACCCTACTGCAACCGGGTCGTGACCCGGCAGATGAAGCTCGAGATCTCGGCGCACTACGGCGTGGCGGAGGCGGACTGGCCCAATTACGAGTTCGACCACCTGATCCCGCTCGCCGCCGGCGGCGACAGCTCCATCGACAACCTCTGGCCTCAGCCGCGAGGCAACCCCGACGGAAGCGACGGCAAGGACAGGCTCGAGAATTCCCTCTACCTGCAGCTGAAGGCCGGCGCGATCACGCAGGCCGAAGCGGTCCGCCAAATCTACGCCTGGTTCACGTCGGCGCTGCTCATCGAGAAGATGCTGAAAGTCCCGGTCAGTTGATCGTCGTCAAGCCGTCACGTTGACGAAGGTCCTACTCCGCTCCTGGGCCTTTCGGGTAACATGCTCTTGCCGCTTCCACAGAGGAAACCAAGAACATGACGACGATCAAGGCGCTGGCGGGACTTGCGTTGATGCTGGCGTGCTCGCCGGCCATGGCGCAAACGGCCCTGCAGCAGCTCGGCCAGGCGGCCGGAGCCGACGTCGCCCCCATCGTCAGCCGGATGGAGATGACGCGCGCTCAGCAGGCCGTTCAAGGCCCGCTCGGCGTTGCCCGCTTCCCGAAGGACGTGTTCGAGGCCTGCAGCGTGCTCGAAGCCAAGCCGTTCACGGCCTGGAACGTGAAGCAGGCCGCGGTCCTCATTCAGACCTGCCTCAACCACTCCTACAGCGCGGACGGCTCGACGTATTACGTTTCGGCCCGCGTCGCCCGCTTCAGCGTTCCCGCGTGCCCCGCCGAGACGGGAGCCCTGTCCTGCCAGGCGCTCATCGAGGTCGAGGGCATCGCCATCACCGTCAGCGGAAGCCTCATGACCGGGAACCCGGTCCTGGGCGACCTGAACTACGCCCTTCAGAAGCGCGGCGGCAAGCTCCTCGGCTTCGACGCCGCGCTGGACAACAAGGCCGTCATCCGCCTCTAAGCCTCCGCGAGCCGGCCCGGCCGGCGGCCCCGAGGATCTCCAGCGGGCCCAGGCCGCCCTGGGCCCTTCGCCGCTCCCGCCAGTCCAATGCCTCAGGCGCGGCGCGCCCGGCCTCCCTATAATTAAGGCATGAAAGAACTGCGCCCGCGCGCGACCAAGGCTCTCGCCGTGCTGCTGTCCCCCCTCCTGGTCGCCGGCTCACTGCTGGGCGCCGTCCCGGCCCAAGCGCAGGTCAAGGCGGTCGCGCCCGCCGAAGTGACCGTCCTCGGCCTCGCGCCCGCCGCGTTCGGCGGCGTCCCGTCGCTGAGCCCGTCGTCCTTGCCGTCCGCGCTCACGCTCTCCTCGCCCCTAAGCGCGCCCTCGATGGCGCCGCCGTCCGCCCCCGCGCCCTCGCCCGCCGCGCTCCCGGTCGCCGCCGTGCCCGTCGCGCTGTCCCCCGCGCCGCTCCCGCTCGCCGCGTCGCGGCCCGCCGCGAGCGCCGCTTCGCCGGTATCCGCGGTCTCGACGCTCGCCCAAGCCGTTTCCAACGGGATCTCCCGGACGATCGGGCGCTTCTTCGACGGCGGCCGCTCCGCGACCGAGGACTCGACGCCGGCGTTCGCTCAAGGGATCATCGTCGCGCCGTTCGAGGCGAACAGCCTGCGCCCGGGAGTGCGCCTCGACCCCAAGCCCAAGCGCACCGACAAGG
>JAQTNG010000060.1 GCA_028714015.1 Elusimicrobiota bacterium
CCCGGGAGCTGTTTCTGGGATTAGGGGCCGGAGCCGCCTCGAATCTCAGGGGGCTGTTCGCGTTCAACACATTTTCCGTCGTCGAATACATCCGCGCCTGCCAGTCGAACCGGCATCCGCGGGCATTCGAGATGGCCATCGGAGAGAGGCTGTCCGCCGTTTATTGGCTCTATTGGCGCCTGTACGAGGGCGAGATTTCCGAGGCCGCGCTTCTGCGGAGGTATGGACCTCAAAAGACAAAACAACTGCGCCTTGCCGTCGCGCTTTTCCGCGCCCTGGGCCTGCTGGAGCGGCGGGAGGGGCATCTCCGCCTCACCGAGCCGGGTGCGTTTTGGATTCACCTCATGCAGAATCACTACGTATTGAATTACATCGACACGGTTTGGTCCGTCGCGAGAGCGCAGGCTTGGCCGGAAAAGATCGAGCTGTGATCCGCCCGCGGCGCCGGGAGCGCCTCACGGCCGCGAGAAAGAATAGACTCCGCCGTTGCGCCCGCTCACGCAGAGGATCAATTCGTCTTTGCCCGCATGTCCCGGGTCCATGGTGCCCAGGAACTGGATCTTACCCGGGAACCGCGCCTCGCTGAGGACCTTCCCGGATTGGTCCAGGACGAGGACCCAGCCGTTCTCCGTTCCCACCACTTCCCGCTGGTTGCCGTCGCCGTCGAAATCACCCAGCGCATAGCTCGTGATGGTCACGCGTCCCAAGTCCGCCGAGGCGACGCGCTCCCAGGAGCTCTTGTCGTCTTTTTTCTTGTAGAGACCATATATCTCGTGGCCGGTGTTCAAGCCCGAGGCGAGCCCGAACATCAAGGATCCCGATCCCCCGAAGAGAGTCCGGTCCATGTTCCCGTCGTCGGCATCCACGCGGTCGAAGACATGCCCCTTCAAGTCCATGAGATAGATTCTGCCGACATGGTTGTTGGCGGTGATGATGCTTCGGGTGCCCTGCCTCTGAACGCGCACGTTGTAGGCGCTTTCGACCTCCTTTTGTTCCCATGCTCTTTTCCCTGCCAGGTCCAAAGCCCGGAGACCGAGCGGCCCATACATGTGCCCGAGGACTACCAGCGGGCCTCCGGCGGTCTCCGGCACGACATCCACCGACTCCGGGTTGTAGGGAGAAGCCGGCAACCGCCACATCTCCTTGCCCGACGCATCGACGGCGCGAAGATCCCCTGTCCGCATGAGTTCGTTCCATACGATGAGAGAAGGGTCCTTCCTCCCCCGGTCCAAGACACGGAAATCCTCGAGCTTCCCGGGGAGCGGGAAGCTTTTCTGGACCTTCCCCCGCCCGTCGAGAGCCGACATCTCCATTTCCCCGCCGATCGGCGAATCGGAAGCGACCCACACCTCTCCGCGGGAAGGGGCGATGCCGGCCGCCGTGATCGTGCCGCCGCGGCCGCGGGAGAGCTTCTGTTGCCACCGGAGCTTGAAGTAGCCGTTGGCTTCGGCCGCCCAGACATAGACGCCGATCGCCGATTCGGATTTCACCGCGGCGGATGAGGCCGCGACCTGAGTCGAGCGGAGCGCGGGCACTTGCGCGGCAGCCCCCGAGCCGGAAAGGAAAAGACAGATGAGGAAAGTTGGCTTCATGATTTTTCGATTCTACATCTTTGAGTCCTGCACGCATGGCTGCTTTGGCCGCAACTTGGCCGCAAAGCGCGTCAGCCATCCCCCCGCTCATCGAAAAAAGTCTGTAAAATGACGAATACGCGCCCGTAGCTCAGTTGGTTAGAGCGGTCCGCTCATAACGGATTGGTCGTCGGTTCAAGTCCGACCGGGCGCATTCTTTTAGGAGACATTTCGAATGGCGAGTCAGGGATTGAAGGGCATCGTGCTGGCCGGCGGCTCGGGAACGAGGCTTTATCCCGTGACCCGCTCGGTCAGCAAGCAGCTTGTCCCCGTCTACGACAAGCCGATGATCTATTATCCGCTGTCCACGCTCATGCTGGCCGGCATACGCGACATCCTCATCATCACGACCCCCGAGGACCGGGCGTCCTTCGTGCGCCTGCTCGGCGACGGCTCGTGGGCGGGCCTGAACATTTCATATGCGGTCCAGCCGAAGCCCGAGGGCCTCGCGCAGGCCTTCATCATCGGCGCCGATTTCGTCGGCAGCGACCGCGTCGCCCTCGTCCTCGGCGACAACATCTTCTACGGCCACGGCCTGCCCGAGCACCTGCACGCCGCCGCCGAGCAGACATCGGGCGCCACCGTCTTCGCCTACCACGTCAAGGACCCCGAGCGCTACGGCGTCGTCGAGTTCGACGCGAAGGGCCGCGCGGTCAGCCTCGCCGAGAAGCCGGCCAAGCCGAAGTCCTCCTACGCGGTGACCGGCCTTTACTTCTACGACAACTCGGTGCTCGACATCGCCGCGAACCTCAAGCCCTCCCCCCGCGGAGAGCTCGAGATCACCGACGTGAACAAGGCGTACCTGAAGAAAGGCCGCCTGCACGTGCAGAGGATGGGCCGCGGCATCGCCTGGCTCGACACCGGCACGCACGAGGCCCTGCTCCAGGCCTCGACCTTCATCCAGGTCATCGAGGAGCGCCAGGCCCTTCAGGTCTCCTGCCTCGAGGAGATCGCCTTCAACCTCGGCTACATCGACGCCAAGCAGCTGCGCGCGCTCGCCGAGCCGATGAAGAAGAACGAGTACGGCCGCTACCTGCTGCGCGTCGCCGAAGGGCGTGCCTGAGATGCTGCGGCCCGACGTCGTCGAGTACCTCCGGGACCACCTGAAGACCTTCCCGGTCGAGGTTCTGCGCAAGCAGCTCGCCGACGAGGGCGTCTCCGACGCGGACTTCAGCGATTCGCTGGCCGCCGCCCTGCGCGCGCCGACGACGGTCAGAACCGCGGCGAAGCCGAAGGCGAAGGCGAGCCTGGCCGCGATCGCGTTCCTCTGCGTCGGCGTCGCGATCATCCTGTCGATCGGGTTCTACGCGCTGTCGCAGAAGCCGAAGCTCAGCTCGAGCGAAGGCAACACCGAAAACCCCTCCGGCGAGTCCGCCTTCATCGGCCACGCGGGCTGGATCGTGCGCCTGCCGAAGGACTACGTCGGCGTCTCGGATTTCGCCGACTCGAGCAAGCAGCACCAGATCGTCTATTTCTGCAAGAAAGGCACCGACCCGACGAACTTCCTCAACGAGGGCCTGTTCGGACAGCTCGGCATCGTCAAGCTCGAGGTGCTCCCGACCCAGTTCCCGAACAACCCGACCGGGCTCTCGAACCTCACGCGCATGGCGGCGGGCAAGTACAAGAACGCGGGCGAGAAATTCGCGATGAAGAACATGCAGGTCGCCACCTTGCCCGGCGTCTCGGTCACGGTCCTCGCCCCCTTTCCGCGCGCGGAGGCCTTCGTCCTCGGCCAGGACCAGATGTACTTCTTCTCCGCGGGCCAGGAGGACGAGATCTGGCGCGACATCGTTCTCAGCCTTCGCGACGCGCATACCGAGAACTGATTCCGGCATCAGGCCTGCACATTCGCTGAAATCAGGCCGGCGTCCCCTCGACTGTTTCCAGGAAACAGCGATTATCTTCGGCGATCGCGTCTAAATGAAGAAGCCCCGGCTCGCTGGAGCCGGGGCTTCCCATTTTGACCGTTTAAGCGCGGGCTTAGACGCCCTTGCTGACCTTCTCGAGCGTGAGCCAGCGGTTGGTGCCCGCGAACTTCTGGTGCATGCGGGACCGGGGCTCGCCGTTCGGCTGGTCGATCTCGGAGAGCTGAAGGTCCGCCAGCGCGTCGATGCCGCGCGCGTGGAAGCCCTTCAGCGAGTTCTCGAGCGCCATCCCCACCGTGCGGAAGGCGAGCAAGGTCGAGAACTGGAGCGTGAAGCCCATCTTGCCCAGCATCTCGTTGGTGATCAGCTTGCCGTCGCTCTTCGCCTTGCCCCAATGCAGCGAGGGCGAGAGGTTGAAGCCGAGCATCTGGTTGGGATAGTACTTGTGCACGCCCTCGGCGAACTCCTGGGGCCCCTCGAGGCCGGTGTTGTTGAACTCGGGCCAGATCACGTCGACGCCGAGCGAGGCGGCCTCAAGCGCGCGGTCGATCGCGTGCTGGACGCTGCCGGTCCGGCCGCCGGGCACCGCGCCGTCGACCGCGTCGGTGCGCGCGATGACGACGAGGTTGGTCTCCGAGGCCTGCGCCGCGGCCTTGACCGCGATGAGCTTTTCGATCCACTTGTTCGTCGGCACGAGCACCTTCTCGCGCTTCACGCCGTGGTGCGCGATGATGTGGCCGCACGTGCGCTCCGCCGGGTCCTGGTCCTCGAGGTGGACGCCGCCGACGCCGGCTCTGATAAGTTCACGCGTCAGCGTGAACGTCTGCGTCGGTCCGCCGAAACCCGCTTCGATGTCGGCGAAGATCGGGGGCGTGTTGAGGACCACGCCGCCGTCGTCGTAGAAATGCCGATCGCGGGTGCCCTCGATGCCGCGCATGAGCTCGCGCGCGAGCTCGACCATCTGGTGCGACGGGTAGATGCCGATGTCCGGGTACATGTTGTGGGCGACGGCCAGCTGCCAGCCGCTGGCGTAGATCGCCTCGAAGCCGAGGTCGGTGAGCAGCGACGCCGTCATCGCGTCGTAAGCGCCGGCGGTGTGAAGGAAGGACTTCGAGGGATTCGTCAAGCGGTGGGCGAACTTCTCCTGCAGCAGCGCGCGCAGCTTGTCGGAGGGATGAACCTTCTCGTGCGGAGCGTACATCTTAGCGAACTCGGCGGCGGGGTACTTCCAGGTCTTGATGCCCTCGGGCTTGGGGGCGACGGCTTCCTTGATCATCTGCTGGCTCCATTCGCTGGCTCGTTTGTATTTATCCGCCGTGGCGGATTCCGGATTCGCGGCCAAGATCTTATCGAGCTCGTTATCGAACCATTCCGCGACGAGCGCCGCCGAGACGGCGACGCCCGACTCCGTCGTCACGCCGTGGCGGACGCGCTGGGCGATCATCAAGCGGTAGATGCGGTCGGTCGCCAGGTCCTCCATGAAGTTGCCGATCAGGGCGCCGGTCTTGTCGTAGCCCTTGATCATGCGCGCGCCGAGGCCGGAAAGAACGCCGAAGCGGTATTCGATGCAGGTGCGGATCGCGTCGCGCGTGCCGGCGACGGTGACCGCGCCGACGCCGGAGGGCGAGGGCGTCAGGTCGGGGCGGATCGCGCCCGCATGCGTGACGCCGAGCTGGTTCGGGGCCGGGAACTGGGAGATCGCGCCCTCGTGCTGATCGGGGTGGCCCGTCCAGGCGCCGTCGAAGCCGAACGAGGCTTCATTCATCTTGTCGGCCAAAAGCCTCGCCTGCGCGCGCGCGTTGACGGCGGCGTCGGCGCGGTCCGGGAACAGCGCGCTCATGCCGCCTATCGCCAGGGCCCCGCGCCGGTGGCAGGCGTCCACCAGCCGCTTGCGCAGATTCTGGAAAAACGGGATGTCGTGGGGAATCGTATTGCGGTCCGGAAGGATCCAGGACGGATCGGCCAGCTTGAAATGGAGAAGGCTGGCCATGTAGTCCCAGCGGCCGAGGTTGAGGCCGATCGCGTGGCGCTTCGCCGCGAAGAGGATCTCTTCGACCTGGTAAGCGGCCGGCAGGGACTCGATCAGGAACATGATTTTCGTCGTGCCGGCGGGTATATCGATCGCCGTTTCCATCGCCGCGAGGGCGTCCGAGAACCAGGCGGCCTCCTCGTGAGACTCGGTCTTCGGAATGTAGAAGCAAAGCTTGGCCTGAAGGGCGGGCTCTTTGACCGCCTTGCGGCGCTGCTCCGCCGTTTCGAAGAACACGGCCGCGAGATCGAACAGGGATCCCGAGACGGCCTCGCCCGGAAGCGCGTTCGTCTCGTCCAGATGGAGGCCGCGCGGACGGTAGAACATGACCTGATTGCTCGGCTTGATCTTCGTCGTCTTGCCGGCGGGGTCCGTGTAGGTCAGGGTTCCCTTGATCGCCGCGACGGTGTTCCGGTGCGCGGCGCGCACCCGGTCCCAGTCCGTCGTGATGGAGTCTTCGCCATCGGGCATGCAGCCGGGGTCCTTCGTGTTGCACATCGCGACGAGGAGCTTCGCGTTGTCGGCGGGGCCCGTGATCTGGTTTCGCTGATCCTTCGCCCATCCGGGAACGCTCAGGCGCCACGCCCCGGCGGTCGCGTCGGACTCGGAAAGATAGCCGGGCGAGCGGCCGTCATGCGCGGCCTTAAGCGTACGGCGGCGCGCGTCGAGCAGCATCCGGCGGCGGGGCTCGAAAGCGCGGTGCAGGGGAAGAAAAAATTCCAGGAGCTCGGGGGAGGGGGCGTCCGGGGGCCTGGTCTCTATGATGTTGGTCATATATCGGTCGTTTAGGTTAAGAAAGATAGCCCGCCGGGTCAATGAAGAGTTCATGAATTGTCCGTGTTATTTTTTTGACCGCCTCCGTGGACCCAAAGACCCCTCCCCGCTAGGTCTTCCTTCCCTCGCCGCCGTCCGGCCCCCCGGGCATAATGAGGGCAGGCGGCCATGAAAACAGAACGAGGAAAGCATGTCGTCAGGAGAGGAGCGCTCGCCCTCCTCGTGATCGCCTTCATTCCCCGGATTCTCCACGCCGAACTCGGCGACGACCTCGCCCAAGCCTATCAGGCCGCGCAAGAAGTCCTCGCCGCCCCGAAGGTTCTCCCCTCCCCGCCCATCGCGAGCTCCTCCGATGATTCCGACGTCCGCCAAGGCCTCCGCCTGCTCTTCAAGAACGTCCAATGCGCCGACCCCGCCTTTTGCTTCAACGCCCGGAGCGAGGACGCCCTGACGGCCAACGCACTGGCCTTTCAACGGAAATTCCGGGATCTCACGCAAACAGCTCCGGAGCCCGGCGTCGCGTGGAAGAAGATCGGCTACTCCGTCTCGGAGTTCGAGTTCGACAGCCTGGTCAAGCGCGAGGGCGGCCACCCGGCCGACACAGTCCGGGGATTCGTCTATTTTCCCAACGCTTATAAGGCGTGCGACGTCTCTTTCCCCGCGACCTTGCTCATCCACAAGCTCGGCGACACGCTCGACGACGAGATGAGGATCGCCGAGTTCGCGGCCCGCTCCGACCGCGGCGTCGTCATGCTCATCTACCTCCCGCACTTCGGCCCGCGCAAGGGATCCGAGCCGTTCATCACGAAGTCGCCGGAGGACTTCGAGCTCAACATCCTCCAAAGCCTGGCCGACATCCATCAGTCCTATCGCGTGCTCAAGTCCCTGCCGAGGGTCAAGCCCGACGACATCGGCCTCATGGGGCTCTCGCTCGGCGGGATGATCACGCTCGTCTCCGCCGGGATCGACCCCGTCTTCGACCGGTACGCCACCAACGTCGGCGGCGGCGACCTGGCCAACATCGTCACCTACCGCAAGAGCGGCGACGTCGACAGCCAGACCGGGCGCGTGCTCAAGGACATCGACTGGTCGGTGGACCAAGCGCGTTTCTTCTTGAGCCGCTTCGACGCCGTCACCTGGTCGCTCAAGGTCAAAGGCAAGTCCATCCTGATGATCAACGCCGAAAACGACGAGCTCATCAGCAAGCCCCTCAGCCTCGACCCGATCATCGAGGGATACGGCCTGGCGGGCTCAAAAGTCCGCTCCATCGTGCACAAAGGGACGCACGTCTTCCGCGCCAAGGAAGTCGGCTATTGGGATTCGCTCACCAAGGTCATGCTGCCCATGATCGACTTCATCGGCCCGAACAACTACGACGTCCAGACCTGCCGGAACCAGTAAGGCCCGGCCGCCGGGGGACGCCCCCCTTGCGAAAACCGGGAAGTCCCGTTACACTCCTATCCCGAGCCTACTTCAGCGGCTCGGCCCGGAGGACACTCATGAAAAAGAAGGTTTCGCGCCTCGCCGCCAAGAAGGCGGCTCCCCGCAAGGTCAAGAAGGCCCCCGTGCGCCGCCTCGCCCTGAAGGCCGCGCCCGCCGAAGCGATGACCGCCGATGAGGTCACGCATCTCGAAACTTTAGTCAAGCGCTTCGAAGAAAGCGAAAAGGCTTGGCAGCGCATGACGGCCCCGATCGACGACGCCGACCCGTGGACGCAGGTCGAGGAGCACATGCTCGACCGCCGCGACGGCGACTCGGACCGGACCTGGAAGTTCTTCTCGAAATAGGCCCTTCGGACTCATCTCATACACCCGCCCCCCGGTTCTCCGGGGGGCGGGCTCTTTTTCCTATAATAATGACGATGAAGGAATCTCGCCGGGCGAACATGCTCATCGTGATCGCGCTGCTGATGATCGCGGTCGCGTTCGCCGCGTACTCGGTCATCATGATGAGCTGGTTCAAGGCGCCCTCTCGTTCGAGCGAGGCCGCGGGCGCCTCCGCCGAGTCGCGGGCCGAGGCCGAGGACCGGCTGGTCTCCGCGCGAAGGGAATTCCGCGCCCATCTGCTCGACGCGCGGTCCCACCTGCGCCTGTCCGACGCGCTGTGGAAGGCGGGCCGTCCGGTCGACTCCTTTTACGTGACGTATGCCGCGCGCCAGCTGTTCAGCGAGGACGCCTTCCGGCGCGCCCACGCCGAAGTCGTGCTCGGCGCGGGCGGGCCCGCCGAGGCGATGCGCCGCCGGCTCGACGGCCTGCGCGACGCGTCGCTGACCGTGCCGATCCACGCGGAGATCGCGCGCGAGCATCCCGACACGCCCGAAGGCCGCCAGTCGCTCGACGCGCTGTCGCGCCTGGCCGCCGGCGACGAAAACGCTCAGGGCGGGGAGTCCGCGCGCCTCGCCCGCACCGCTCTCGAAGAGCTCCACCACGACGATCCCGCGCACCCCGGCAAGCTCGCGGCCCTCGGCATGGCGTTCTTCGCGCGGGGCGACTTCGCCCTCGCCCACGCCGTCGCCTCCGAGGCCCTCGCCAAGAATCCGAATCAAGCGGGCGCGGCGCAGATCATGGGCGCGCTGGCGCTGCAGCAGAGGGACATGGACGGCGCGATGCGCTGGCTCGCCGCGTCCTGGGACCGCAACCCCGACGACCTGTACAGCGCCTCGAAGCTGGCGCAGATCTACGACAAGCGCCGCGCGGACGCCGAGGGCGCCCTGCCGTATTATCTGGCCCTCTATCGCCAGAATCCCGATTTCGCCGACGGCGGCGAGCCCGTCGAGCGCCGCATACGCGAGACCCTCGACGCGCGCCGGGAGTCGCTGCTTCAGAACGCCCCGGTGGAGGGCCTCGGCGCCCGCTTCGCCCTCGACGACGCCTCCCTGCGCGCCGAAGCCTGCCTGCGCGCGGCCTCTTTCAAGGATCCGCGCTGGATCGAGCGCCTCGGCGAGCTCCTCGACGACGACGCCGAGATCGTGCGCCGCAACGCCGACTTCGCGCTGTTCGAGATCGGCAAGAAGGACCCCGAGGCGATCCGCGCGAGGCGCGACTACTGGCTCGGCAGCGACAAGCCGCTCGTGCGCATCCGCGCGCTTAATTTATTCGCCGACCTCGACGGCAAGAGCGCGCTGCCCGCCCTGGCGGCCGCGCTGCGCGACCCCAATCCCGCCGTCCGCGCGTTCGCGAAGGTGATGGTCCTTGATCATTACTTCGCCAAGCTGCCGGAGGCCGCCAAGCTCCGCGCGCGCTACCTGGCCGAGGAGCGGGATCCCGAGGCCCTGTCCTTGCTGGCGCGCTTTCCGGCGCAATGATCCTCGTCGACACTCACGCCCACCTGGGAGACCCCCAGTTCGACGCCGACCGGGACTCCGTGTTCGAGCGCGCGGCCGCGGCGGGCGTTTCGCGCATCGTCGAGATCGCCGATCACCCCGACGAATGGGCGCGCGCCGTCGCCATCGCGCGCGGGCGTCCCTCCGGCGTGCGCTGCACTTTGGGGCTGCATCCTTATTACGCGGGCCTCTACGACGACGCCTTCCTTCCCAAGCTCCGGCTGGCGCTCGACGCCGCTCCCGAGGCCGTGGCCATCGGCGAGATCGGGCTCGACTACGCGAAGGCCGAGGTGCCTCATGACGTCCAGCGGCGCGCGTTCGCGGCGCTGGCCGCCGCCGGGCGCGGCTGGGGCGTGCCCCTCGTCATACACTGCCGCGACGCGTACGCCGATCTCGTCCCGATGCTGAAGGACCTCTTCCCGGAGAAGCCCGCGGCCGGACGGTTCTGGGGCGTCATCCACTGCTTCACCGGCTCGCCCGAGGACGCCGAGGCCTGCTCGGGCATGGGCTTCGCGCTCGGCGCCGACGGCCCCGTCACGTACAAGAAGAACGACGCCCTGCGCGAGGGCTTCCGCCGGGCCGGCATGGGCGCGGCCGTGCTCGAAACCGATTCTCCGTACCTGCCGCCCCAAAGCTCGCGCGGCAAGCGCAACGAGCCCGCCGCCGTCCTCGAGATCGCGGCGAAGCTGGCCGAGGTCTACGGCGCGCCGCTCGAAGAGGTCGCCCGCCGCACGAGCGCCAACGCCGCCGCGCTCTACCGCTGGCCGTGATCCGGGCTCTCGCCCCTGATGAATTGACGGCCGCGGCTCAGCTGGCCGCCGCCGCCTTCCGCGAGGACGCGGGCTTCTCCTACATTCTTCCCGGCGACGCCCTGCGGCGCTGGCGCCTGCCCCGGCTGCTCGAAGCGATGCTGCGGGTGGACGCCGCGTGCGGCGGCCGCGTGTCGGGAGCCTTCGACGACGGCGCCCTCGTCGGGCTGTCGTCCGTTCTGCCGCCCGAGGCGGCCGAGCCCGACCCGGCGGACTGGATCCGGGAGCTCCCCCGCCTCGGCTGGTTCGCGCTCGAGCCCGCGGCCTTGTTGCGCGCGATGGCCGTGCGGCGCGCGATCGAGAGCGTGCGCCCGAAGACGCTCGACTACCTGAACCTGCTCGCGGTCCATCCCGCGGCCCAGGGGCGCGGCGTCGGCGCCGCCCTTCTCAACGCCGCCCCGAAGACCCTGTACCTCGAAACCTTCGAAGCGAGAAACGCCGAGTGGTACGAAAAGAGGGGATTCCGGCTGACCGGCGAGATTCATTCTCCCGTACGGCCGACCTTCTGGACGCTCCGGCGGGGCTAGACGTTCGAGATGAAGACGTTCTTGACCTCGGAGTAGAGGTCGAGAGCCTTGAGGCCGAGCTCGCGCCCGAGACCCGAGGTCTTGTAGCCGCCGAAAGGCGCTTCCAGGTGAACGCTCGTGGAGGTGTTGACCGAGATGACTCCGGTCTTCATCGCGCGAGTCACGCGCAGCACGCGCCCCACGTCGCGCGTCCACAGCGAGCCCGACAGACCGTAAGGGGAGTCGTTGGCCAGGAGGATGGCCTCCTCCTCGGTCTTGAAAGGCAGCACGGCCAGGACCGGCCCGAAGATCTCTTCCTGGACGATCTTCATCCGGGTCTCGGTATCGGCGAAGACCGCCGGGGTCAGATAGTAGCCCTTGGCGAGCGCCCCGCCCGGACGCGCGCCGCCGCACAGGAGCTTGGCGCCCTCGGCCTTGCCGGCGTCGATGTACTTGCAGACGCTGTCCCGCTGCTTCGCGGAGATCATGGGGCCCATCTGCACGCCCTTCTTCTCGGGATGGCCGATGACGATCTTCTTCGTCGCCGCGACGAACTTGTCGAGGAACTTGTCGTAGACCTTGCGGTGGACGATGGCCCGCGAGCGCGCGCAGCAGTCCTGGCCGGTGTTCGAGAAGACCGACCAGATGGATTTCTCCACGCACAGATCGAGGTCCGCGTCGTCGAAGACGATGTTCGGGGATTTCCCGCCCAGCTCCAGGGAGACGCGCTTGATGCTGTCGGCGGCGACCTTGGTGATATGAGCGCCCGTCGTCGTCTCGCCGGTGAAGGAGATCTTGCGCACGCCGGGGTGACCGGCCAGGGCCGAGCCCACCACGCCGCCGGGGCCGGTGATCACGTTGACCACGCCGTCGGGGATGCCGGCCTCGGAGCAGACCTTGCCCAGAAGCAGAGCGGTCAACGGCGTGTAGCTGGCGGGCTTGAGCACCACCGTGTTGCCGCAGGCCAGCGCCGGCGCCATCTTCCAGGCCGCGATCATCATGGGGAAGTTCCACGGCACGATGAGGGCGCACACGCCCACCGGCTCGCGCAGAGTGAAGTCCAGGCCCCCGCCCGCCACGGGGATGGTCTCGCCGTGGTGCTTGCTGACGGCCCCGGCGTAGAACTCGAAGCAGTCGGCCACGACGCCGGCCTCGTCGCGGGAGTCGGCCAGGGGCTTGCCCGTGTTGCGGGTCTCCAGGAGCGCGAACTCCTCGAGGCGCTCGCGCACGAGGCGGGCGACCTCGAAGAGCCTGCGGGCGCGCTCGCGCGGGTTCATCTTCCCCCACGGACCCGTGGCGGCCTTGACCGCGGCCTCCACGGCCCGGTCCACGTCGGCGACGCCGCCCTCGGCGACGTTCGTCAAGGTCGAGCCGTCGGCGGGATTGACGACCGGGAAGCTCCGGCCGGACAGCGCGTCCACGGACTTACCGTCGATCCACAGTTTGGTCTGCATGTTAAAAATAGTTGGAGGTGATGCCGCCGTCGACGACCATGGCGGCGCCGTTGGTCCAGCGCGACTCGTCGGAGGCCAGGTACAGGGCCATGTTCACGATGTCCTCGGACTTGCCGAAGCGGCCCATCGGAATACGATTGAGCCTTTTCGCTTTCTCAGCCGGCTCCTTAAACAGCCAGGCGGTGAGAAGCGGCGTCTCGATCGGGCCGGGGCAGATCGCGTTGGTGCGTATGCCCTTGGGCCCGAACTGCACGGCGAGGGACTTCGAGAGGGCGAGCACGGCGCCTTTCGAGGCGGTGTAGGCGTCCTGCGGCACCGAACAGCCGACGAGCGCCACGAACGAGGCGACGTTGATGATCGAGCCGCCGCCGTTGGCCAGCAGCTCGGGGATGCCGTGCTTGCAGACGAGATAAACACCTTTGACGTTCACGGCCAGCACCGTGTCCCAGACTTTTTCTTCCGTATTCGTCACGGAGTTGTCGTCGCTGGGGAATATGCCGGCGTTGTTGTACAGCACGTCGAGCTTGCCGTAGGCCTTCACCGCCGCGGCGACTGCCGCCTTCACCTCGGCTTCCTTGGCGACGTTCATCGCGACCGCGATCGCCTTGCCGCCGGCGGCCTGCGCCGTCTGCACGGAGCGCTGGGCGGCCTCCAGATTCATGTCGCAGGCGACGACGCTCGCGCCCTCGCGGGCGAAGCGGACCGTCGCCTCGGCGCCCATGCCCGAGCCGGCGCCGGTGATGAGGCAGACCTTGCCTTCGAGCCGCCCGGCGCTCATGAGATGACGAGGAAGCCGGCCTTCTTCACGGCTTCGCGCAGGCGCGTCTTGCCGAGGTCGGTGTCGAGCCCGCGGTCGGTCGTCACGGTCAGGTTGCGGACGACGCGGCCGCGGCCGCGCAGCTTCCCGACGAGCGTCGAAATGTCCTTCGCCGCCGCGCGGACGTTGGTGACCCCGTCCTTGGCGAACCAGCGGATCGTGACGGTGCCGCTCTTGCGGCTGGGCATCAGCTTGAGGGTGAGAGCGGTTTCGGTGACAAAAAGGTCCCCGACCTCTTCCTGTGAATTGCGATCAATCATGGCGTCTCCTGCTCGGCGAGAAGGTCACTGTAGCGCAACGGACGCGGGCCTGTCAACGATTGAGGCCCCGGCGCCACAATTCGTTAATGGGGTCAGGCTTTCCGATCTTGCAATTCTCCATGAACGAGGGTCGCCGTGAATTGCAAGATCGGAAAGCCTGACCCCTTAATCAATGGGCCAGCGAGGGCTGGATCAGCCAGCCCTTTTCCTTGGCCTTGGCCTCGAGTTCCTTGTCGCCGGACAGGATCACGCGCAGGCCGTCGCCGTAGGACATCAGGTCGACGTCGGCCGCGTCGCGGCCGACCGCGAAATCGGGGGGGCGCCCCACCGACGCCTGGACGATTTCCGACTTGCCGCTGCGGGTCGGCACGGGCTTGAGCACCGAAGCCGAGTAGCGGGCCCCGTCGGGCGCGGCGCGGACGCCGACGATGCGGCTGGAGTCGATGCCGTAGTCCGCCGCGGCGGCGGACAGGACCGGCTGGGGCACGTCGTCCACGATCCAGACGTCCACCCCGGCCGCCCGAAGCTTCAGGGCGAGGTCGCGCATCTCCGGGATCAGGCGCAGGCCGCGGCGCACATGCAGCGGAGACTTGTCGCCGTCCTCGGCGTGGACGAGCTCGACGCCCGAGGGGCGGGATTTCTCGTCGGCCAGGCACTGGCGCGCGTAGTCGACGGCCTCGCTCTCCTTCCAGCCGGCCCACAGCCGCATCAGGTACTGGCGGCATTCGCGGCGGCCGACCTCGCGGCAAAGCGCGATGTAGCTTCCGAGGACCGTCTTGCGGTAGTGGTGGTAGTCGGGCTGGGACTGCCACACCGCGCTCGACAGCGAGATGAAGTGGTTGTAGGCGGCGCGCGCCGGCTGGCGTCCGTAGCCGACCGGAATGATCTCCCACCAAGGGTCGTCGAAGCGGAAATCGACGCTCGTCGCCAGATG